>CAZANK010000054.1:0-12570 GCA_964486235.1 uncultured Prolixibacteraceae bacterium
AACATCAGGGAAATCTTTTCCATTTCTTCGTCATTGATTTCCGACAACGACGCGGGTCTCTTGTCGGGATCGGTAAAAATCAACTCGAAATAATTATGGATGGAGTAGTCGCGCGGGGCCAGAAACGTGTTTCCCACAGCATTCACGTCACTTTCGAGCCCGCAAATTTTAAGAAGCGCAACGAGCGTATCGTAGTCGGCACCGCACCGTTCCAGGTAATCCATCGTTGAAACTCCCAGTTTCCCCGTATTTTCATCGAGGATACCGCCGTCCGCGTAATAATCATCATTGCACGCGCAGGCGAGAAAAAGGAGTATACCTGTTATTCCTATTAATGCTTTCATATCTTTCTTTTTTCGGTTATCATTGATCTGCATCTCCGTTTTTACCGGTTAAATTGCCAGTAATACGTTTGGGTCATGTTCGGGTTATTCTCGAAAGCCTCGTCATCGACCGGATGAAACCCTGCCCCTTGTTCTTCATCTTCTTTCGAGATAAACGGGTTAAATTCATGAAGACGTCCCAGGCGAACCAGGTCGTAAACCCGGTGATACTCGCCAAGCAGCTCGCGGCGGCTTTCTTCAAGGACCTGTTCAATAATCATTGACTGATCTTCCTTGGTATAATTGGAGATTCCTGCCCTCGTGCGTATTTTATTCAGGTTCTCCAGCGCCGCGGACAAGTTGTTTAACCGGGCATCGGCTTCGGCTTTCAGCAGCAATAAGCCGCCATAACGGAAAACCGGAACCGGTGAATCCATTTTATTATAGGTACGGTCCTTCACTTTTCGAAATTTGGCAAACATAATTCCACGTTCCCCGTTCTGAAGCGGGTCGGCAAATATCGGTCTCAGCTCGTTTGAACTCACCGAATAATCGATACTCTGGAAAAACTCCGGCACACGCTTGTCGGAACGATCGTTGGCATAATCGGGAAAGATTTCCAGAATTTTTGACCGTGGAACGGCCAGCGACAGGGTGCCTCTCGGAGTGTACGGATTGATTAAATAATAGGTCAGAATGTGTCCGTAATAATCGGAATATTCCCCGTCATCGCTGTCGTAGTACATTTCGAAGACCACTTCTTTTGTTTCTCCTTTATCGAACAAATCGCGGAACCCCTCTGCCGGAGTCAGCCCGTAATTCCCCGAGTCCATGATTTTCAGGATCGCATCCGAAGCTTTTTGATACTCTTCGAGCCACATGTACGCGTGTGCTTCCAGCGCCAGGGCAGCTCCCTTTGTCCCGCGCGAGCGGGATTCCTTAATGGTCCCTTCGTAATCCCACGGCAGATCAGGAATTGCTTTTGCCGTTTCTTCCGCCACCATCATCATCACCGAATCGAGCGGGGTACGGCCCAGGGGGGTCACGTTACGCGAGGTCAGGTTGACGGGAATATCGCCCCAGATCCGCGCTGCATAAAAATGCGACATCGCACGTAAAAAACGGGCTTCTGCCAGCAATTCGGTTTTTTTGGTTTCCGTCAGGTCTTCCGTGATCTCCGGGATCCTTTCCAACACCAGGTTACATTGCTCTATGACGCGGTAAAAAAGTCGCCAATTATTCAAAGGCTGTAATTGCGACCGCTCAATCAAACGGTTCTCAAAATAGGCCTGCCAGTCACCGTCGTTGTCCGGTGTAATCCAATCGCCGGAACGGCCATCACCCCAGAAATAATAGTCGCCCCAGGATCCGTTACGCGTGGTTGAAGGCGTGTCGTCTTTGGTCAGCCCGGATAATCCGCGACGGAAAATCGCGAAAGCAATGGCCACTGCACCTTCTGCATCACGCCCATTTTGCCAGGCCTGACCTTCGGTGACCGTATTGATCGGCTCTTCGTCGAGCCAGCCGTTGCACCCGCTTGTCAAAAGAACCAGGATACTTAACGCGATAATTGAAATCTTCTTTATCATGCTGTTGTTTTTTTGAACGTAAATTATAAACCGAGGGAAACTCCGAACAAGAGCATTCGTCTCATCGGATAACCCTCCGAATCGTCAAAGCCGTCTACCTTTATTAACTCCGCATCCGGTCCACTGTAGTTCTGAAATGTGACCACATTGTCCATCGTACAGTAAAGCCGTGCCGAAACAAAAGGCAAATGGCTCAGCAACTGTTTGCCCAGGCTGTAGGAAAGCGTCACCGTTTTTATTTTGAAATAGGAACCGTCTTCAATGTATTCCGAATCCTGCGTGAAAATCTGCGGAACATCGCTCCAGGGGTTGAGTGTCGGGAATTTGGCATTGTCGCCGCTGCGCTCCCAAATCAAATAATTGTCGAAATCGGGCAACGAACCGGTTCCGGCAAAACCTCTGCCGAGGCTAAGCCGCTCGAGCAACTCGGTGTTCACGATGTCCCGGCCGACGACAAAGGTGGAAACCACGTTCAAACCAAACCCTTTGTATGAAAAATCGTTGGTCCAGCCACCCGTCCATTTCGGGTTGGGGTCTCCCGCGTAAACGCGGTCATTCACATCAATCTTGTAGTCATTGTTCTGGTCTTTGAAATGACGGTCGCCGACTGCAAGCTTTTTATCCTGCAAACCCACCAGCCGATTGCCGGTTTTCGGGTTCACCGGAATTTCGTTTTCCGTTTGATAAATTCCCTGCGACTCATAAAAGAAGAAGCCATTCAGCGGGTTTCCCACCCGGACGATCGAGCCAAAATCCTGCCCGGACTCACTTGTCTTTTTAATGTCTGCATTCCCGTCGGGAAGGGCGACTACCCGGTTTTTGTTATACGCGAAGTTCAATCCCATCGACCAGCGCACGTTCCTGCCAAGCTGAAGATTGGTGTTTACCGTGAATTCAAGTCCGCGGTTCAACACATTCGCGGCATTCCGGTACACTTCGTTATACCCGGACGTGGTCGGCAAAGCTGTCGTCATCAAAAGACCTTTGGTAAACTTCTCGTACGCGTCGAAGATCAACTCAACCTTGTTTTTGAACAGCGACAAATCGACGCCCACATTGGCCATTTCACTTTTTACCCAGGTTAAGTCTTCATTTTTAAAGCCATCGAACCAGGTAGGCGTGTATCCGCCAATTCCGCCGTAGGTGATGTTCAGCAAGGAATTATAACGGTCAAGCTCGCCGCCGTCCATGACCCCCAATGCCAGGTAGTTGTTGTCCCAGGTCGTTCCGGACAGACCGTAGCTAAACCGCAGTTTTCCACTGCTCAGCCAGTCCAGGCCCGACAGCAATTTCTCGCGGGCGAAATTCCAACCAGCCGAAACGGACGGGAAAAATCCCCAGCGGTTTGCCTTTCCAAACTTCGATGAACCATCGGCCCGGAAGGAGGCTCCCAGCATGTATTTTTGACTGAAGGAATAGTTGAGGCGGCTGAAATACGACAGCATGGTGCTGGCCGTATAATCGCTTGTACCGATATTGTTACTCCTGCTCCAGTTGACCACCTGAGACAACGTCGGTTCACCCCTGACGCTGTTGACCTTCGTTATTTTTTCCTCTGTTTTTTCAGCGCTTTGTCCCAACAGCAACTGGAGGCTGTGTTTCTCGCCAAACTTGGGTGTAAAGGTTAAGGTATTCTGGAACAGTACGTTTTGTGATTCCCCGACGTTGCTCTCGTTCGAAGCGTACAGCGTTCTGCGCGACTTATCGAATTTATCACGCATCTCACGGGCATATTCCAAGCTTAAATTGACGTTGTAAGCCAGGCTGCTCAGGATATTCAAGGTGGCATCGGAGCTAAACCGGATCCGGTCATTCAGGTTCGAGTCGTAACCAATTCCATACACATCGGTGCCCCGAACCAACGGATTGTCGGGCAAGGGCAGCAGCGAGGAATTGCTGACTGACAAGACATCGGGGTTCTTGCTTTGGTCGGTGCGTGAAACCGCCAACGTGTTGTTCAGCACCAGCGCGTTATTCAGCGCGTTAAAGCTGGTGTTGGCCATGATATTGTACCGTTTAAACCCGGTATTGAACAAAATCCCTTCACTATCCATGTAGCCCATGCTCACGCTGTATTGTCCAAAGTCACCTGCCCCGCGAACGGAACCGTTATAATCCTGCGTCACCGAGGGATTATACAGGTATCCCTGCCAGTCGGAAGAGTTGTTGTAGAACGGGTTGGTGACATCGGTGTACATGTCGGGCATATAAATGCCATAAGGCGCATACAGTTCGTAGAGGCGGGCAACCTGTTCCCGTTCTTTCCGGCCTCCTGCCACATCCTGCAACTGCGGGACGAAGTTAATGCCGTAACGTGCATTAAAATTAATTTGCGGACGGCCTCTTTTCCCTTTTTTGGTCGTCACCAGGATCACCCCGTTTGCAGCCCTTGAACCATAAATGGCTGCAGCGGAAGCATCCTTCAGCACGACAATGTCTTCAATGTCGTTCGGGTCCAGATCGGCCAGCACGTTGGTACTGGTGATGGCAAAATCATCGCTGGTCCGCGAAATAACCGGAACGCCGTCGATCACGTACAGCGGTTCAGACAGGACAGAGCCGTCGTCACGGCTCACAGCCGCCAGCCCGCGAATAATGACCGTCGGCGATGCGCCGGGTTCTCCCGAGTTCAACTGGATGTTTACCCCGGCAACCCTTCCCTGCAACATCGACTCAAACGATTCAGAAGTCTGTGTTTCCGTCATTTTGTCCATCTTCACGGTGGAGACCGAACCGGTGACCTCGCTTTTTATCTGTGTTCCATACGCGACAACCACGACATCATCAATTTGCTTCGTATCTTCCTGCAGTTTAATCAACAGCTCTTTCCTGGCTTCGACCACAATTTCCCGGGTCTGGAATCCGATAAAGGAACATACAATCACATCGCCCGGGTTCAGTTTCAGCCTGAAAACCCCCGAAACATCGGTTACAGTTCCTTCGGTCGTCCCCTTTTTCATGATAGTTGCCCCAATCAGCGGTTCCCCTGTGCTATCCGTGACCTTGCCGGTCATGATATCCTGCGCGATAACCAGAAATGGCAACATAAACAGGATGAAAAGAAAACCAGCTCTTTTTATGACTATTCCCATTTGATTTAATTTTTCAAGATCGTTATGTAGTAAATTCTTGTTCAAAAAACTTTCCCTGAGTTTAATTTGACCAATAGCTATTTTGGCTTAAGGAATTATCTTCGATGCTTGCCTGCGAAAGCGGCCAGTAAGCAGCCCCGTCCTGAACGTCAGTTTCCGAGAATGCCGGGATTTCGTCTGCGACCCGGTTAAAACGGATCAAATCGAAAACACGTTGTCCGCATCCGATCAACGTTCGCCGGCGTTCCAGTAAAAGCGCCTCTTCGAACGTGCTTTCGTCCAGCGCCGAATAATCTTCAGTGGCACCTTCCGTCGCGGCAATCGCCTGCATGTAACCTTTGGCTTCGTCGATACCCGAATGTTTCCAGGCCGCTTCCGCGAGAAGCAGGTACAGGTTCTTCGTACTGAAGAGTTCCAGCACCGATTCGTCGTCAGCGATCAGGGTTGCCCTTCCGTCGTCTTCCGAAATACTGAACATCCTGTCACGACGTCCGTCTCCTTCGGGATAAATGGCATTGAGCTTGTCAAGCGGGATACTCACCACGTTTTTATCGAGCGGAATCGTTGGGATACCGTCAAGCTGACGGTCTTCCCCGGTTGATAATCCAAAGCCCGACAGGCTGTCTGCCTTTTCAGGTTCGGCGGCGCTTTTTAACAACGCGTAGGCATCGCCATCATTCCCCAGCCACAAGTTTTCCTGTGCCGCGAGAAGAATCGCGGCGGTTTTATTAAAACGGACGGCGGTCAGCGAGGCGCTTTCGATCCCATAGGTATTCATCAGGATCCACGGCAGAAGGCTTTGTGCCTCTGTGACAAACGACAGCGCCAATTCAACGGCCGTGTCTGAAGAAATGACCTGTCCGAAGTTATGGCGTTCGGCCGAAGGCACATCTCCCCATATCCGGGCAAGATAGAAATAGGCCATGGACTTCAGCGCCAGCGCTTCCCCTTTGAACAAATGAACCTGATCGCTGGTCAAAACCCCGCGATCCGCTTTTTCAATAAGCCGGAGCACTTCGTTGGCATCATAAATCACATCATAAAAATATGCCCAGTCAGAAACCTGCTGGATGCTCTTATGCTTAGCCTTTAATTGCTGATTCAGCACTTCATCATAAAAGTCGACGTCAACCTGCAAATCCCCGACACGGGCCTCGCCATACATTAACCAGGCATGATTCGATAATAAAGCCCGGCGGAAGTCAACGTAGATCCCCACGACAGCCTGCTCAACTTCTTTTGCCAGGGTGTAGTACTCGCCGGGTACGGTTTTGCTGTCGGGATTCTCAAAGGTGAGAAAATCATCGCATGATGCACCTGCCAAAAGCAGCCATGCCATGCTCACCAGTCTTATGTGTTTTATTCTATTCATCATCTTGTTTTAAAACTGAAGTTTCAAGCCTAATACAACCGAGAGAGGAAGCGGTGTGCCGGTATAAGCCATATCGTGCCGGCGGTTCCCGGTGATATTTTCTTCGGGATTGAACCCGCTGTATTTCGAAAGCGTAAGCAGGTTGTCACCCCTCACGAACACGTGTGCGGCATTCAGCGCCGTCCATTTTTTCAAAACAGTGCTGAGGTCGTAGGAAACAGAAGCGCTGCTAAGCCGGATAAAGCTGCCGTCTTCAATGGTCCGGATACCCTGGTAAATGACGTCGCCGTTTTCATCCACCTCTTTAAAGTAATAAGGTGTTTCAGCTTCCTTTAACGGAAAGTCATCGCCAATAACCGCTTCGCGGTACCGGCTGTTGAAGGACTCGGCGATCACATCAGCGCCGTAAGCATACGTGATCAGCATACTGGCCGAAAGCTTCCCTGCCCGGAATGTGTTGGTGAACCCGCCAAAAAGTTCCGCAGCGCTGTTCCCGATCAGTTTTTGAACTCCGTCTTCATACGCGATGAACGACGTGATGGCATCGCCATTTTTCAACGCCTGAAATTGTGACAAGCTTGTTTTTTTGATGCCGTCGGGAAGTTCTTTCCCTTCATTCCTGTAGGTGGCCATGTTCAGGCCGCACGACCAGCCGAAAAATTTACGGTCAACTATTTTGGCCTGCACGTCGAACTCCATCCCGCTGAGCCCAAGTTTGGCCCCGGTTTCAAACTGGTAGTTAATCCCGCTGATGTTGGGCAGGTAACGCATATAAGTAAAATCCCGGTATTGCTTGCTGAAGTAGTTGACAGATAGGGTAAACGATTTGGAAGCCCTGAACGTCACGCCGGCGTCGAACTGGGTAATGTCCACACTTTTGGCTCCGTCGAAGGGCTGATACAACGTTCCGATCCCCAGGTCAGTTCCGCCGTAATAGTCGCCGTACGCGGTGAGTTGCCCGCGATACACTTCGTCATTGGCCAACACGCCTGTTTTCCCAATGGAAGCATTCACCGTCAGGGGTATCTTCAGCGATTGATTCAGGGCATAATTCACCCCAAATGCCGGATACAATTTCCATTTGTCTTCATACAAGGAACTTCCATCGGTACGAAGCACCGCCTTTACGTGCAGTTCGTCGTTCAGGTTCAGGTTCCATGTTCCGTAATACGAGACCAGGTTTTCCTGGTCATGTGTGGAAAAAGCGTCGGTTTGGCCGGCATTATACCCGGTTACGATCTTGACGAAGTCCGAACCGCCGTCTTCCATGGTACGTTCCCCGTCCACCGAGGTGAGACGGTTGTCGATGCCCCTGATTTCGTTTCCAAGGACCATCTCCAGGTTTAGCTTGTCTGAAAACCGGTGCAGGTAATTCAGGGTTGTGTTCACCGTCAGCAACTGGCGTTTGTAAGCCGCGCTGTACGAACAAATGCGACGGTCGAGAATGTTGGACGGGATATAGAAATCGCGTCTGGCGCTTTCGTATGACAAGCCAACGACCGACTTCAAACTCAGGTTGGAAGAGAGCTGGTAATTTAAATCGAGCGACGACAGCAGGGCAACGTTTCGCTTTTTGTCCATGAAGAAACGTTCGCTTTCAATCACCGGCAAAACCAGGTCCCGGACAGATTCTCCCGCGTAACGGCCATCCCTCCCCACCAGCGCTAAATTGTTATAAAAACGGGTCGTAAACTTGTCGGTAATGTGATACTTTGCATTAAAAAAGAGCGACTGCCGGCTGTAAGTGGTTCCATCAATGATGCCGGCATCCGAATGGTTATTAATGCCAAACAAGTAGGAACCATAGTCTCCACCGCCGTCAATCATCACATTTTGTTCATGAACAAAAGACCCGCTCTGATACACCTCCCGGCGGGCGGTGGTGTTAAAATTGTAAAAGGCGTCTTTCTTATAGTCGAAGTCCCCTTTAAAGTTCGCCCCGGCAAAAGCCGAAAACAATACCCGGAGGGTGCCGGTTTTGCCCTCTTTCATCACAATGTTAATTGCCCCGTTCGGCGCCTGTACGCCATACGCGGCCAACCGGGCAATATCTTTTATCACTTCAATGCGGTCAACCTGCTCCGGCGAAAAACAGCTCAGCGGATTGATTGCTGTTATTTCTGAAGGACTGGCGATTATCGGTACGCCATTGATCATGATCAGTGGCAGGGTCGATCCGTCGGTCGGATCCATACTGAGGCCACGAAGATTCACGACAGACTGCATTCCCGGGGTACCGGTCCAGCTTTTCACGTTTAAGCCGGAAACCTTACCCAGCAACACATTTTCGAGTCCGCTCCTGTTCGACCAAAGCACGCTATCCACCACGATGGTATCTTGCGCGAAGGCCGGAAAAAAGCCCATAACAAAGCCTATTGAAAACAAAACAGCTTTCAAAAAAAAGTTGGAAAGGGATAATTTCATAAGTTTGGTTTTTCAATTTAAGTACTTGCAATTTGTACATCACAAGTCATCACGTTAACACGCTTCAACGACATGGAACCCGCCACCTGAATTATCCTTGGTGTCAGCTCCTGCTCACAGGGATCGCTCCCTGTTGTCCGTTTCAAGATTCATTCAAATGATTGCGTACTCCTGACTATTTTCCGTTCCGGATCACCTCTCCCGGTAATACAATGAAAATTAAAGATGTTCATCTGTGTTAAGTTAAGTTATTTTAGTGATATCATGATAACCATGGTGTTGTGGCAAAAAAAACATGCCATCAAAAATCGCCGCCATCACCGTTATGGATATTCCCAATGTTTGTTATGTCCTTAAAGACCCGTTTTCCACTATCCTGTTTCAAAAAAAACTAAAAAAAAATTGCCGATCACCCGGAAAACTTTCCGCCCGATCAGGAACGACTCGAACATCCATGAAGACCGTAACAGAATTCGCATTAAATTTAAGGCCGTAAATACCAAGAAAAGATGAAATATGGTGTAATTTTTGATATGGATGGCGTGATCATTGACAGTGAACCCATTCACATCGCCTGCGAAAAGGAGATGTTCAGAAGGTTTGGGCTCGTGGTCTCCGACGACGAACATCATACGTTCGTGGGAACGTCGGACGAAACGCTGTGGTCGTACATGGAACGCCGGTATGGGCTGCCGGTTCAAATGGACGAAGCCATTCGGTTAACACAGGTCCTTTACCGGGAATACCTGGAAAAGACGCCAATCGCCCCGATTTCCGGGATTACGGAGTTGATTGCCAAATTAGCTGAAAATCATTTTGCCCTGGCGCTGGCCTCTTCTTCGCCGCATGACCAGATCCACCACGTCCTGGAAAGTTTTGGGATCAGACCGTACTTTCAGGCCACCGTAAGCGGGGAAGAGGTGGAAGCGGGAAAGCCCGATCCCGCGATCTTTTTAAAAGCGGCAGAACTGGCAGGTGTCGACCCCGGTCATTGTCTGGTCATCGAGGATTCGTACAATGGCGTCACTGCCGCAAAAAACGCAGGCATGACGTGCATCGGATTCCGGAACCCCAACTCGGGCGACCATGATTTAACCAGGGCCGACAAGATCGTGCATTCGTTCAGGGAGGTCTCTCCCGGTGTAATTGCCAATCTGTTGCAAAGCAGGAAATGAACTCCTGCCGGCGCTTCCTGTTCATCCGGAAGCAGATGGCCGGATAAGATGACGAGACAAAAGCCTTTTGCCGGGTTGTTGCCGGATTTGACATCCCATTTGCGCATTCAGACATTGACGATCCGGCGATCAACCGCTAATATTGAAGCAAATTCTTTCACTTCAGAAGCGAAATAAACTTATTATTCATAGACTAAACCTAACAATCACTGCATGAACGACAATTCTTCATCCGCTAAGCCGCTTCGTCAACGGATCGTCTCACTCGACGCGTTGAGAGGTTTTGATATGCTCTGGATCGCAGGGGGTGGTTCCCTGATCCATAGTTGGGCAAAGCATTACCCGTCCGGCTGGATCACCACATTGGCCGATCAGTTTGAACATGTCCCCTGGGAAGGGTTCCGGTTTTACGACCTCATCTTCCCACTGTTCATGTTTATTTCAGGGGCGGTCATCCCCTTTTCCGTTCTTTCCAAACTCGAAAAAGGAAGCCCGAAAAAACAACTTGTCCTGAAAACCTTGCAGCGGGTCATCTTGCTGATCATCTGCGGACTCGCGTACAACAAGGTTTTTCAAAATGGCTTTTCCAACGCCCGTTATGTCAGTGTGCTGGGACAAATTGGCATCGCCTATTTTTTTACCGTCCTGATCGTCCTGTATTCCGGTTCCCTGCTTAGGCGGTTCTCCTGGCTGCTGGGGATCATCACCGGCGTGGCCTTCCTCCAGTTGTTTGTTCCGGTGCCCGGCGCCGGGGCAGGTGTGATTACCCCGGAAGGCTGCATGAACGGGTTTATTGACCGGATGATCCTTCCCGGGCGGCTGGCTTACGGGCCTGACGGACCGGTACCGGGTGGCGGACAGGGGATTTACGACGCGCTGGGCATTCTGAGCACCGTTTCATCCATCGGGATCACGTTGCTGGGCTACTTTGCCGGCGTCATCCTGAAATCGGGCAAAAGAACGGAACTCCGGAAAGTCACGCTGCTTTCGGTCACCGGCGCCGGACTGGTTCTGCTGGCCCTTCTGATCCATCCTTTTTATCCCGTCATCAAAAACTGCTGGACAACGACCTTTACCTTGCTGGCAGGAGGAATAAGCTTTTTGCTGGTGGCCTTCTTTTACCTGGTCATTGACGTTTGGGGCCACGGAAGATGGTTTTTCTTCTTCAGGGTGATCGGCATGAATTCCATCTTCGTTTATCTCTTTTACAGGTTTGTCAACGTCCGGGAAGTATCCGGACAACTGTTTGGCTGGCTGGCCATCCTGCTGGAAGGGGAGACCGGCAAAGTAACGATCGCCGTGGGCACCATTGCACTGGTGTGGCTCCTGCTCTACTACATGTACAAAAAAAATATCTTCATCCGGATCTAAAAAAACATTGCTATGAAAGCTCAGGTATTTATGCTACTGATCACCGTTCAGACTTTATTCATCTCCGCTGAAACATACTCCAGCGAACCGGTACTCCGGGCGGGCATTTCCAAAGTCGATCTTACTCCCCGCGAAAGCCTTTACATGGGAGGCTATGACGAATCGTGCCGGATGGATCCTTCCAACGGAAGTTTTGGCAAAATCTACGTCCGTTCCCTAGTCTTTGAAGACTGCAAGGACCGGCTGGCTTTTATCGAAATTGACGTGGTCAGCCTTCCCCCGGATGACTATCTGCCGCTAAGGAAGCTGGTTTCGTCCGAAACAGGCATTCCTGTTGAACACATCATGCTCGGCTGTGTTCACAACCACGCGGCCCCGGTGCCCGACAAAAGCAACAGCGCCTCGGAATGGTACAAAGCGTTCAACGGCAAGGTGGTACAGGCGGTGAAGGAGGCCGTTGCCGACCTGGAGCCGGTCAAAACAGGCGGCGGAACCGGGAAATCCGGTATCGCGATGAACCGGAGGAAGCGAATGGAAGATACCCTGTCGTACCTCACGTTCGATGAAAACAATTCCAGTCAGTCATACGGAAAATACAAGACCGACCATCCGGTAAAGATCAGGGAAATGGAAGGCGTGTGCCGGCTGGGCGTCAATCCGGCGGGACCCATTGACGATGAAGTGGGCGTCATACGGATCGACAAGTTATCCGGGGAGCCCAAGGCCGTGTTCATCAATTATGCCTGTCACGGAACTTC
Organism: uncultured Prolixibacteraceae bacterium; assembly: GCA_964486235.1. Lineage (GTDB taxonomy): Bacteria > Bacteroidota > Bacteroidia > Bacteroidales > Prolixibacteraceae > JBCFBK01. The sequence goes on from CAZANK010000054.1 coordinate 12,105, forward strand.
GCTGGGCGGAAGGAACAACACGATAAGCCCCGAATGGAACGGACACATGCTGGAGTATATTGAAAAGAACATTCCGGGTGTGACGGGTATTTTTGCGCAGGGCGCCGCAGGCGACATCAATCCCCGGTTTGTCGGCGGACTCGATGGCTGCGAAGACAACCTGCAAAACACAGCGAAACTGGGCTATGAGATCGGCGAAGAAGTCGTCAGCGTGTTTCACCGGATCCGGACCCGCGAACCCCTGACCCCGGAAATACAACTCGTGCAGCGCGACATCGTATGCCCGCTGAAATATGGCGAAGTGATCAAAAACTTCAGGAACACAACGACCAGTGTGCCCGTATCGGCGATCCGGCTCGACCGCTTTACCTGGGTGACCTTCCCCGGCGAGTTGTTTCATGAGATCGGCAAACAGATAAAATGGTGCACCCATGCTCCTTATCCGTTCCTGGTCGGATACTGCAAT
>CAZANK010000055.1:0-9228 GCA_964486235.1 uncultured Prolixibacteraceae bacterium
TTTTTCGTCTTTCAGAATTTTACCCGACGCTGCGGTATCTTGATTCTCAATCACTTTCACATGAGGGAAATAACTCTCCAGATACTCCGCACATTGACGAATGGCAATCGGGTGGGAGTAAATGACCTCGATGCCCTCCTTCTTCCCGCCGGGTAACATCATTAAATTCATCTGAATATGAATATAAATCTCACCGATCACCCGGAGATGAAAATCACGGATCAGGGAATAGTTCTGGAGGATACTCCCGGCAATGGAATTCTCAATGGCCATCACGGCGATATCTACCTTGTCTTCGTCAATCAACTTACAGACACTGCTAAAAGACCGGCATTCCACAATCCCGATATCTTCGGGCCCGAAATACTTCCGGGCAGCATCTTCATGAAATGACCCTGCAATTCCCTGAATGGCAATTTTCTTCATCGCTGCATCAATTAGTGATTCCGGTTACAAAGTACGAAAAAAACACCCATTATCGCTTTTCCCTTGTGTACAAGCGGCCAAAATTAACAAAAAAATGAACCACAGGGGCGGTTTGCCCCTGTGTCCCTTCGGGCGACGCATTTTAACCGTCAAAAATCATACAGGTCACTTGCCCTGACCAATTCCATCCGGTGTTCCTGAAGCACCTGGATACATTTTTGAATATGCTCCGGTTTCAGCACAATGTTCGCCGAGTCCTTCCCCATCGAAAAGGCATACAGGTATTCGATAAAGACCCCCTCCCCGGCCAGGATATTCAACGCTTTGGCCAGGGCTCCGGGAACATTGGGTGTGTGCAGGCACACCACTTCGGTCAGGCGTACGGCAAAACCGGCTTTTTTCAGCGCGCCACAGGCCTTTTCAGGGTCCGAAACGATGACCCTTAAAATGCCAAACTCGCTGGTATCGGCCACACTGAATGCCGACATGTTAATCCCGGACTGGGCTAGCAAGGTGGCAACCTCGTTCAGTCTGCCGGACTTATTCTCCAGAAAAACAGACAATTGTTTGATGATCATGATCCAGTCTCCTATAATTTACGGTTGTCAATCACTCGTTTGGCCTTCCCGGCGGAGCGTTCAATCGTCTTTGGCTCAACAAGTTTAACATTTACCGACAGGCCAAGTGTGCTTTCAAGGCTGGCGGTGATCTTCTTTCGCAGTGCTTCAAGTTTCTTGACCTCGTCCGAAAAAAACTGTTCCTGAACTTCCACCATCACGTTGAGCGTATCCAGGGTTCCTTCCCGTTCTACAATCAGAAGGTAATGAGGTTCCGTTTCGCCAATCCCCAGCAGGACACTTTCAACCTGCGACGGAAAGACATTCACACCCCTGATAATCAACATATCATCCGACCTTCCCTTACATTTTTCCATCCGGACCAAGGTCCTTCCGCACCGACATTTGTCGTAGATGAGCCGCGTCAGATCACGCGTACGGTACCGGATCAGGGGAATGCCTTCCTTGGTGATGGTCGTAAAGACCAGTTCCCCCACTTCGCCGGGAGCAACAGGCTGCAACGTCTCCGGGTCGACAATCTCGGGCACAAAGTGGTCTTCGTGGATGTGCATCCCGCACTGGTATTCACACTCGCACGAAACGCCCGGCCCCATGATCTCGCTCAGCCCGTAAATATCAATGGCTTTGATTCCAAGCTTACTTTCAATGTCACGCCGCATATTCTCGGTCCATGGCTCGGCACCGAAAATACCGATCCTGAGTTTCAGTTCCTCTTTTTTGATGCCCATCTCCTGCATCACTTCGGCCAGGTATAATGAATAAGAAGGTGTACAGGCCAGGACAGTCGTCCCGAAATCCTGCATCAACTGGAGCTGCTTTTGGGTGTTCCCTCCGGAAATCGGAATGACCGACGCCCCCAGGTTTTCACATCCGTAGTGCAGCCCGAGTCCTCCGGTAAAAAGCCCGTAACCGTAAGCCACCTGAACAATATCGTTCCGGTGGACACCTCCCATACACAGGGATCGGCTCACCATTTCCGCCCAGTTGTTCAAATCCTTGCGGGTATAGCCCACCACTGTCGGCTTTCCGGTTGTTCCAGACGAAGCATGGATTCTTACGATCTCGCTCATGGGAACAGTAAACATCCCAAAAGGATAATTATCACGCAGATCCTGCTTCACAGTGAACGGGAGCCTGGTCAAGTCCTCCACCGACCGGATATCGTCGGGGACCAGTCCCGCTTCCTGCATCTTCTTCCGGTAACAGGGTACATTGTGATAAACCCGCTGAACGGTTTCCCGCAGTCTTTCCGATTGAATGGCCTTTATCTCTCCACGTCCGGCACATTCCGTTTTTTCATTCCAGATCATTGGTCTTTCTTTTGTTACGGAGCCTCCCGGCATCCTTGTTATTGTCCTGCCGCATTCTGTCATTCAAACAGCCGATTATCAACTCCCGGATAACCGTTCTTCCGAACCATGCACGGGAAGCATTCCGGAGAGACGGTGAAAAAGCTGCCAGGGAAACAACTCCGCAGGTTTATCATGAAGAAACCCCGGATACCTTGTCTGTTTAACAGCAGATTGGCGATCCAAAATTAACAGAAATGGACATGCAATCAATGAAAATAACCGCAAAGACCACGCAGGGGCTGACGCTGTCACCATCGCTTAGAAAGCTAAACATCCGGTCATCCAGGCCATTGATGAATTCCTCCCGGTCCTTTTTCATCGGCTGAAAACCGAATAATTTAGATTGAATTTGAATAAAAAACAGCCGTTAACCCGGTCATAAAGCGATGAAAAGATGTTCTTCAGCAAAAATCAAGGTAATCAGCCCGCCGGCATGTTAAAAATTCGTCGGGCAGATGTATCTTTAGTGAAAAATCCAGTATGATCCGAAATTTCTACCCACCGGAACGTTGGCGAGTCCCTGTCATTGTCACGCTTGGCATTTTTTCGGGTTTTCTTTTACTGGCCGTGTACCTTTCGAAAGCGCATTCTTACCTCGGCGACAATCCGACGACGTGTGTCAACTGCCACATTATGGCTCCGCAGTACGCGACGTGGAGTCACAGTTCCCACCGGGAGTGGACGAACTGCAACGACTGTCATGTACCGCACGATCATTTTTTCAACACGTATCGTTTCAAGGCCAAGGACGGATTGCGCCATGCCACGGTTTTCACGCTGCGGAAAGAACCGCAGGTGATCTACATCCGGGAAGAAGGCGCGGCCGTTGTGCATCAGAACTGTGTAAGATGCCACGCGGGTCAGTTGATCGACGCCCGCCAGTCGGGGATCATACCTGATTATCATGCGAACCGGGTTTCGCGCAGATGCTGGGAATGTCACCGGGAAGTGCCTCACGGGAGGGTGAACAGCTTGTCGAGCACCCCCTACGCGCGGGTCCCCCTTCCCGAGAGTCCGGTACCGCGATGGCTGAAGAAACAAAAATAAAGATAACTATGAAACCACTAAGAACGATCATTGAAAGAAGGCCGGCCATGGGTTGGCTCCTTTTCTTTCTCACGCTGTTCATCGTTTTCCTGTTGGGGCTGCTGGCCTCCTCCATTATGGAACGACGGGTTGAGGCCAGTTTTGTCAATGTCCCACAACTGGAACTCGCGGAGTTTGAACCCCGAAATGCGCTTTGGGGTGAGAATTTTCCCCGTGAATTTCAGTCCTATTACCAGACGTCCGATACCAGTTTCCGGAGCAAACACAATGGCAGCGCCATGATCGACATGCTGGAAATCGATCCCCGGCTGGTTGTGCTTTGGGCCGGGTACAGCTTTTCCCAGGAATACAACCAGGGAAGGGGCCATTACTACGCAGTCACGGATGTGACGAACATTCTCCGCACCGGGAGTCCGGAAACTGCAAATGCAGGTCCGGCCCCGACGACGTGCTGGACCTGCAAGAGTCCGGACGTACCGCGGCTGATGCATCAGCACGGGGTGGCCGAATTTTATACGGGCCGGTGGTCACGTTTGGGGCCTGAGATCGCCAACCCGATCGGGTGCGCCGACTGTCACGATCCGAAAAGCATGAACCTGAGGATCAGTCGTCCGGCGCTGGTGGAGGCCTTCGACGCAATGGGGAAAGAGATCCGCAAAGCCAGTCATCAGGAAATGAGAAGCCTGGTTTGCGCCCAATGTCACGTGGAATATTATTTCGACAAGAAGAAGGCCGAGGGGGCCGAATATCTTACGTTTCCGTGGAAAAACGGAAAGACTGCCGAAGCGGCGGAGGCCTGGTACGACGGCACCGGCTTCTCCGACTGGACCCATTCGATCAGCAAAGCGCCGATGCTGAAGGCCCAGCATCCGGATTACGAGTTATATACCCAGGGAATCCATGCCCAGCGCGGCGTATCCTGTGCCGACTGCCACATGCCCTATAAGTCGGAGGGCGGACAAAAATTTACCGACCATAAGATCCAGTCACCACTCAACAATATTTCCAATTCCTGCCAGGTCTGCCATCGGGAAGACACGCACAAGCTGATTCAGGATGTTTATGAAAGGCAGGACAAGATCATCGAAAACCGCGATCAGCTCGAAATCCTTCTGGTGCGTGCGCATCTGGAGGCCGGGAAAGCCTGGGAACTTGGGGCAACTGACACCGAAATGCACGATATCCTTCAAGGGATCCGGCACAGCCAGTGGAGGTGGGATTACACGGCAGCCAGCCATGGTGCTTCCTTTCACGCCCCCGTCGAAAGCGGACGAATCATCTCCACCGGCATCACGATTGTCCAGGAAACCCGGATCAAACTGGCCAGGCTGCTGGCATCCAAAGGGTTCAACGAGGAAGTGCCCTACCCGGATATCTCCACCAAATCAAAGGCACAGAAGCTGATCGGCCTGGACATGGAAACGCTGAACAAGAACAAACAGGAATTCCTGCTGACCATCGTACCCGAATGGCAGAAACAGGCAAAACAACGGGAAGACGCGTGGGGAAAGGAACGCCGGGCGACGACAAATTAACGGTTCTCCGCGACAACGACCAGGGGCAAATGGGGGCCCGTGTAAGGCCCACGCGCAAAACCGGCATAAAAACAGGATTGACTGAAACCTGCCATTAAAGGTATTTTCTCCAAGTCCTTTTTGCGGATCGGAAGCAAAAATAGTTCATTTTCGAGTGTTTCCGGATTCAGCTTGTCGGTGAGGACCGTCCTGAATCAGTAATTTTTTCTTAACCAGGTTATTGATCCCGATCTTTTTTGCAATCCCTTCAGTTCCCCTTTACCTCATTCAGCAGGCCTTCACAGGCATCTTCCAGAATATCGAGAACAAGTTCAAAGTCATCAGCCCCCCCATAATAGGGGTCCGGAACCGCGTCATGCCCCTCTTTTGATGAAAAGTCGGTGATCTTGCAGATCTTGTTGAGGTCTTCCGTGCTGGATGCCATGTTTTGAAGGTCTGATACGTTATCGTCGTCCATGCCGACGATATAGTCAAACTCGTCAAAATCGGTTTCCGGCCTGAACTGGCGTGCCACAGAAGTCAGCCTGTACCCGCGACGCATCGCATGGCACTGCATCCGTTTGTCGGACGGTTCTCCCTCGTGGTAGCCCGCAGTTCCTGCCGAATCACAACGGATCCGGCCAGTCAGCCCTTCTCTCCTGATGAACGCGTTAAAGACCGCTTCAGCACCCGGAGAGCGGCATACGTTGCCAAGACAAACAAATAAGACACTTCTCATCGTCAATTTCTTCAATCATTACCGGTGCAAAAATAACGGATTCATTTTTGCAGCAAAGCGTTGCTCAAAAACTTAACCGAACATTAACGTTGAAAAGGTTATTTTGATATTCAGATAAAAATCAGGAGATTTACGCTCATTATTTTGAACTATGAAAGACTTTACTGAGGGGAAAGAGGCCAAACTGATCCTGCGGTTTTCTGTTCCGCTGATTATGGGCAATATTCTTCAAAATCTGTATAACATCATCGACAGCGTGATTGTCGGCAATTACCTTGGAAAAGAAGCGCTCGGCGCTGTTGGTGCATCCTTCCCTTTCATTTTTGTCCTGGTTTCAATAGTCATCGGCATCGGATCAGGCGCATCGACGGTCGTTTCACAGTATTTTGGCGCCAGGCAGACGGAGAATGTGCGCCGGACCATCGATACGATATTCGTCTTCTTTTTAGGCGCTTCCATCCTGGTCACGACCATTGGGATCGCACTGGCCAGACCAGTCTTTCTGTTACTTCAGTTGCCTGCGGAGATAATGCCTGAAGCGACCACCTATTTGACCATCTACCTGTGCGGAATGTTCTTTTTTTTCGGGTTTTCAGGAATCACGTCCATGCTGAGAGGTTTGGGAGACTCCAGGACGCCGCTCTTTTTCATGATCATTTCGACAGTGCTGAATGTCGCATTGGACCTCTTGTTTGTATTGGCCTTCAGGTGGGGGATCGCCGGTGTGGCCTTTGCAACCGTTCTCTCAGAAGCAACCTCTTTTTTTCTGGCAGCCTGGTATTTAAACAAAAAGCACCCGGTGATCAGGCTGGGACTCCGCAGATACATCTTTGACCGCTCCATCTTCAGCAACTGCATCCGGATTGGCCTGCCCACCGGATTTCAGCAATCATTTGTTGCCGTTGGCATGATGGCAATCATGGGTGTCGTGAACACCTTCGGCACCAATGCCATCGCGGCCTATACGGCCGCCATCCGGATCGATTCGTTTGCCAAAATGCCGGCCATGACTTTTAGTTCGGCATTATCCAGTTTCGTAGGGCAAAATCTGGGCGCCTTCCGCGAGGACCGTGCCAAAAGGGGACTGCGCCTAACCATCTTCTTTTCGCTTTGCTACTCCATCATTGTTTCCGCGCTGATCATCCTCTTCGGACAATCCCTGATCAAATTCTTCACCCCCGACGCCAACGTGATCGCCATCGGGCAGGACTACCTGGTCATCGTCTCGTCATTCTATCTCCTTTTGTCGGTGATGTTTGCATTCACAGGTTTTCTTCGCGGCGCGGGCGCCACCTTCATCCCCATGCTCACCACCCTCGCCTCCCTCTACTTATTGCGGATTCCTATGGCCTACTATCTCTCTGGCGAAATAGGCGTGAACGGGGTCTGGTGGTCCGAACCAATCGGGTGGCTGGCGGGGATGACGATCCTCATCCTCTATTATTTCTCCGGCAGATGGAAAGGAAAAGAAGTAATTAAACGTCCGGTCCACGATGAAAAATTTAAAATTTAATATCTTAGTGCCCTGTTTGACGGACCTGGCCCAGATCCGGCATTCCGCGCGGCCACACCGCGTCAAAGAAATGCCCGCCTTTACTCAATAAGAGTTTATGCGGGGAGGTTAAAATGTTTTTTATTGTGAAAGCGACAGTTGCCATTCATCAAAAATCTCTTGCCGTCAGCCTGGTTTGCGTGACCATGTTGCTGTTAGGCAACAGTCTGGCCCACGCGCAGTATTACTGGCAAAAAGACACCCTGAAAACCTCCAAGGGGAGTCTGGAAATCGAAGTAGTCGGACATTGTTTTTTGCATTTCACGTTTAACCGCATGAACATCTATGTCGATCCGATCCCGAATGTGGCAGACCTGACCCAGCTTCCTAAAGCCGACCTGATCCTGATCACGCACGAACACCGCGATCATCTGAACGTCGATGCCGTCGAATTTCTGAGTAAACCGGACACCCGGGTAATTGCCTCCAAATCCTGTATCTCGAAAATGAATTTCGGGTATTTCATGGAGAATGGCATGCAAACGACCTTTCATGATATCTATATCAAAGCTGTTGCAGCCTATAATGTCGTGCACCTCCGCCCGGATGATGTGCCCTACCATCCGAAGGGAGAAGGGAACGGCTATTTTATGGTTTTCGGCGATAAAACCATTTATATCTCCGGAGACACGGAATACATCGATGAAATGAGATTCTTCATGAAGCCTGATGCCGCCTTTATCACCATCATGATGCCATTCACGATGAACGAGGAGATGTTCATGCAAACCGTAAAAAGACTGAAACCCAAGATCCTTTACCCCTTGTATTACAACATCGACATCAAATCGCTCGTGGAGAAGGTTGCGGCAGCCCTGCCCGAAACAAAAGTAACGGTACCCTATTGAGTCACCATTTAACCATTTAAACAACGTTTACACATGCACACATTCGGCAATATCATTTGGGTCGTTTTCGGAGGATTTCTCATCTTTCTGGAATACCTGTTTGCAGGTCTCCTGTTATGCCTCACCATCGTCGGTATCCCTTTCGGACTCCAGGCGATCAAGCTGGCTGAACTGGCATTATGGCCATTTGGAAAACATGTTGAGTACATGGGCTACGCACCGGGATGCCTTTCAACCGTGATGAACATTCTTTGGCTCCTGATCGGCGGAATATGGATCGCCCTGTCGCATCTGATCCTGGGCGTCCTCTTTGCCATCACGATCATCGGGATCCCCTTTGCCTCGCAGCATTTCAAACTGGTCGGACTAGCCCTCACCCCTTTTGGCCGCAGGATTGTGGATTAAGCATTGAAAGCTGAGCTTTCTTGCGGCTGAGCGCCGCTCAATGCGAATGCAGCCCGCATTCTTTTTTGGAATTGCCTTCCCACCACCAGCGTCCGGCACGGGAATCTTCGCCGGGACGGATCGCCCGGGTACACGGCGCACACCCAATGCTCACGAAGCCCCGGTCGTGAAGCACGTTATAGGGAACATGGTTGACCTTCACGTATTCGCGGCAATCTTCCAGGCCCCACTGGAGTAACGGGTTATATTTGACGACCGAAAAGGCATCATCCCACTCGAAAAAACGCATCTCCTCGCGGTTTTGCGACTGCGAGGCCCGTATTCCGGTGACCCAGCAGGACATGCCATGCAATGCCCGCCCAAGAGGTTCAACTTTCCGGAGGTGGCAACACTGTTTACGGTTTTCCACCGAAAGATAAAAACTGTTCGGCCCCTTTCCGGTCACAAATTTCCCCAGTTGTTCCGCATCGGGATAGTACGCATAGATCGGCTTTTGATACTGTTCAAGCGTGCGGCTGTAGACTTTATACGTTTCTTCAAACAACCTTCCGGTATCCAGCGTGACAACCTTTACGGGAATCTCCTCCTTAAAGATCATGTCGGTAATCACCTGGTCTTCTATCCCAAAGCTGGTCGTGAAGACGATCCTCCCCTCAAAACGGGAAGCAAGGCCACGAAGTGCTTCGACAGGTCCTTTCTCTTTGAATTCATGATTCAACTGCACCGCCACAGACTTATCCATACATTTATTTTTTCGATTCAACCAA
>CAZANK010000055.1:9328-12557 GCA_964486235.1 uncultured Prolixibacteraceae bacterium
ATCTCAAAATTAGTGATTTTCGTTTCTACCTCAAAAAGTTTTATTTTTGGGACATGACATCAACCATTTCTTCCTGGCCTGAAGCGTTTGTGAAGCGAATTAAGCAGCAATTCCCGGATACGGCCGGTCCATTCCTGGAATCGCTGAACCAGAATGCCGCTGTCAGCATCCGGATCAATCCGCGAAAATTCCGGGAACCGGTTCACGCGGAAGTGGTGCCGTGGTGCACCACGGGATACTTCTTAAAAGAACGTCCGCTGTTTGCCCTCGATCCGCTTTGGCACGGCGGGGCCTATTATGTCCAGGAAGCCAGCTCCATGTTCCTCGGACAGATCCTTAAACAGATCAGTCCCGATGAGCCTTCCCTTGTGCTTGACCTGTGTGCCGCACCGGGCGGAAAAACGACGCACCTGAGCAGTCTTCTCCGGCAGGATGATCTCCTGATCTCGAACGAAGTAATCCGTTCACGGCTGCCGGTACTGACGGAAAACGTCGTCAAGTGGGGCCACCCCAACGTGCTGATCAGCCAGAGTGATGCCCGGGAGTTTGGGCAGGCAGGGGCTTTGTTTGACGTTCTGGTGATCGACGCTCCGTGCTCGGGCGAAGGATTATTCCGCCGCGCTCCCGAAGCAGCCAAAGAATGGTCGGTCGAGCACACGGCACTGTGCCCGGTGCGTCAGCGGCGCATTCTCGCCGATGCCTGGCCATGTCTGAAAAACGGCGGCTACCTGATCTACTCCACGTGTACGTTCAACCCGTCCGAAAATGAAGGAAACCTTCATTGGCTGCGATCCCGGGGTGGCTTTCAAAGCATCCGGGTGCCGCTGAATCCCGGCTGGAATGTGGACGAACTCGAACATGAAGGCATCTGGGGCTACCGCTTTCTTCCCAACCGGGTGAAGGGAGAAGGGTTTTTTATCGCGCTCCTCCGGAAGACTGAAGAAACCTCCCGGTCCCGTCCGTCTTCAAAATTCAAAATCAGGTTGCAGAAGCCGGCAAAAGTTCCGGATGACTGGATTTTAAAGATGGAAACAAAAAAGTTCTTCCGTCACCAGGACCAGCTTCGGTTCATCCCGGCTTCCTGGGAAAAGGAGATTCTTTACCTGACTGAACGGATTAACCTGGTAAAGACAGGGGTCACCGCAGGACAAGTGGTCAGAAATGAGGTGCTGCCCGACCAGGAACTGGCCATGTCGCCCGAAATGAACCAGGATGCTTTCCCATCGTTCGGGCTGAGCCGGGAACAGGCCCTGAAATACCTGGCCAGGGAATCATTCCCTCTGAACCTGGGGGATAAACCCTGGCAACTCATGACTTTTCGTGGTGTCCCGCTGGGATTTGTAAAGAACATGGGGAACAGGTTCAATAACTATTATCCGAAAACATGGCGACTGCGGATGTCGGCTGACCCATTACCGGAACTTTGGTATGAATCTTCATTTTCGGGAGTTGACTGTCAACACCTTAAATCATAATCGACGAAGATTAGGGGAATTTATGGCCAAAACTATTTTAAGGCATCAAAAAAATTCTTTCCTTTGGCTTCGTGATTATCAATGTAAATAACTGTCATAAAACGAAATGGGAAAAGTATTACTCATTGGCGCCGGAGGAGTCGGCACTGTTGTTGCCCACAAAATGGCTGCACTCCCCGAAGTTTTCTCTGAAATCATGCTGGCGAGCCGCACCAGGGCCAAATGTGATGAAATTGCCGCCAAAATCGGCGGAAACCGGATCAAAACGGCCCAGGTCGATGCAGAGAATGTACCCCGGTTGGTTGAACTTATCCGGAGCTTCCAACCGGATCTTGTGGTCAATGTGGCGCTTCCTTATCAGGATCTGCCCATCATGGACGCGTGTCTGGAAACCCGGGTAAGTTACCTGGACACCGCCAACTACGAACCCAGGGATGAAGCCAAATTTGAGTACAAGTGGCAGTGGGCTTACCGGGACCGGTTTAAGGAGGCGGGTATCACCGCCATCCTGGGATGCGGGTTTGACCCGGGGGTAACCAGCGTGTTTGTCGCTCACGCCGCCAAACATCATTTTTCGGAAATCCAGTATCTGGATATCGTCGACTGTAACGCGGGCGATCATGGAAAAGCATTCGCCACCAACTTCAACCCCGAGATCAATATCCGCGAGGTGACCCAGCGGGGAAAATACTGGAAAGACGGAAAGTGGGTGGAAACAGAGCCGCATGAAATCCACAAGCCGCTTACCTATCCGCATATCGGGCCGAAAGAATCTTACCTGATCTATCACGAAGAGCTTGAATCGCTGGTGAAAAATTTCCCCGGCATCAGGCAGGCGCGTTTCTGGATGACATTCGGACAGGAATACCTGACACACCTGCGTGTCATTCAAAACATCGGAATGGCCGGCATCGAACCGGTCATGTACGAAGGCCGCGAAATTGTACCGATCCAGTTTCTGAAAGCCGTGCTGCCCAATCCCGGTGAACTGGGACAGAATTACAAAGGACAGACTTCCATCGGATGCCGCATGAAGGGGATAAAAAAAGACGGCAAAACGGATACCTGTTACATCTACAATAACTGCGACCACGAAGCGGCTTACGCCGAAACAGGAACCCAGGCTGTGAGTTACACCACCGGCGTGCCGGCCATGATCGGCGCCATGATGTACCTTCAGGATAAATGGAAGAAACCCGGCGTGTTTAACGTGGAGGAGTTTGATCCGGACCCGTTCATGGATGCCCTGGACCAGCATGGCCTGCCCTGGCATGAAACCCACGGCGCTGACCTGGAAATGGAATATTAAAAAGAAGCCCCGCCTGACCGCGGGGTTTCTTTTTGCAATCTATCTGATTTTCAACTTAATGATTCCGAAAAGGGGCGTAATAATGAGGGTTCCGTCCGTTGAACCGGGACTTGCGGCCCGTCCTCTTTGCCCGTCTCCGTTCTCCGGTCTCCCTTATACGCTTTTCAGCACGTCGGTAAGATGGGTCCAGAATTTGGAAACGGTTTCGATATGGACCCGCTCATCCGGCGAATGGACATTCCGCAAGGTAGGCCCGAATGATACCATATCCAGGTCAGGATACTTTTCAAGAAAAAGTCCGCACTCCAACCCGGCATGGATCGACCGGACCGCCGGATCTTTTCCGAAGAGACGATGATACGAATCGGCGGCTGTCCGGACAATCGCGCTGTCGGGATTTGGCGTCCAACCGGGATATCCCGCCGACTGGGTAACCCTGGCTCCG
>CAZANK010000056.1:0-9685 GCA_964486235.1 uncultured Prolixibacteraceae bacterium
GGGTGAAAAACGAACGGGAAAGTGCGGCAAGCGTTGAACTTCGAACGACGCTTGTCAGCCCGGAAGGGAAGGAAATTGCCGTGAAAACGGTGAAGAGAATGATTAACACCGATGAACTGACTGAGTTTGTCCAGATTTTTAACGCTGTTCGGAACCCGGAATTGTGGTCGCCGCAAAACCCGGCGCTGTACCGTGTGACGTCGGAGGTATACGTCGATCGGATACTGACCGATAAATATGTGAGTCCTTTGGGATTCCGGTTCTTTCATTGGGATGATGAAACGAATGATCTGTACCTGAACGGCGCGAAAATGAATATCCTGGGTACAAACCGCCACCAGGAATATCCCTGGCTGGGAGATGCCATCCCGAAATGGATTTCACGCCAGGATATGGTGGATATCAAATACAACCTGGGGCACAATTTCATGCGGCTCACACATTACCCCAATGATCGGTACCTTTATCAGCTTGCCGATTCTTTTGGCATCGTCATGGTCGAAGAGGTTCCGAATATCAAAAGTATCGATTTCGACGAAGCGGTTCAGGAGCAGCATGTGCGGGAGATGATCCGGCGCGACCGTAATCATCCAAGCATTCTGTTTTGGAGTATGGGAAATGAAACCAGCGATGCGGCCGATGCGAAATGGGCCGTTGAGGAAGATACCACTCGTATCATTCACTTGAGAAAGGGTGAACAAGGTGGCGATTTTGTGCACCATACCCATGAAAACCTTGATCTGGAAAACCTTTTACGGGTAACCATCAGAGGCTGGTTCGATGAAGATGACGCACCGGACGGCTTCTGTTCAACGCCTGAGAACGGGCAGCATTCCGGAAATGAAACCTGGCAACACGAGATGGCAAGGGTTGCGGACGGCAGTGTCAGGGGGTTACTTGGTGACAACTGTGTGGCATGGCTCTATGCCGATCATGGTGCAGACCGGGAGTACCTGAATTGTGTATTGAAACACATCAACCCCAAAGGGTGGGTCGATATGTACAGGCAGCCCAAATACATCTACTGGCTTACCCAGGCCTGTTACACGGATATCCCGACACTTTTTGTACATCCTCATTTCTGGAGAAGCAAGTATCTGGGACAAATGAAAGACATCCGGGTAGATTCCAATTGTGATCGGGTGGAGCTGTTTGTCAATGAAAAAAGTGTGGGGAAGATGCGTCCTTCCGGGAAATCGTTTTATACCATGACATTTCCAAACGTTCCCATACAGAAAGGGATACTGAAAGCCATTGGAAGCAGGAACGGGAAGGAATACATCCATGAGGTTGTCATGCCCGGCAAGCCGGCTAAAATTGTTTTGAGCACCGGGCAACCAGCGTTGGTCGCTGACCGCAGCGGAATTGCCATCGTCGTCGCCAATATCCTCGATGAAGATGATCAACCTGTTTTCGATGCGACCAATACCCTGGAATGGTCAGTAAGCGGACCCGGGAAACTGGTCGGGCCACCCCTTTACGAATCCGACATCTTTAAACGTGAGGAGATGCGTGGAACAGGATACACGGTTGTTCCCGTAGCCAATGTCATCCGTTCAACAAGTGAACCAGGTCAGATTAAGATAAGGGTATCCTCCGAAGGACTGATTGCAGGTGAAATATTCCTTTATTCAGAACCCCCTGTTCAACACGATTCATGGATTGTTGAACCTCGTTTGTCTGACAGCGGAAGGAACATCGTCACAAAGGATACGGCGTTAATAAGAAATTTGAGACAAGTACCGTTAACGATTTTGCCGCTTAAAGGAAATTATTCACTGACAGATCAGGCCAATGAGGATTATGTTTCTGAAATCGGTCATTTCATTACCTGCAGAAACAGCGGAGAGTACCCCAAATACAGGGCTTATCCCTATTTGAAAGAGGCCATTGCCAAACGCCTTCGGATTACCGGTGGGGAATTGGTCGCGGATGATTATAACTTTCTGGTTCATCAGTTTAATGCACTTGTTGTTATGGAAGATTTTATTGATGAGACGCATCTTGCAAAGAACGAAAAAGAAAGGTTAAAAGAGCAGTATGCCGTTGATGTCGTCATGAAAGGCCGGCAAATTGATCTCGCGGAAGAAGTTGAAAAAATTGAGAAGGCCCTTTTAAAGACCGGTCGAAAATCGTATCTGCAACGCTAATATTCTATAAATTATGAAGAAATTAATTACAAGCATGATGTTGTTGTTCCTGGGATTCTCTGTTTTTTCCCGGGAGGTGGCGGTGATCCCAAAACCATCTCAGGTCGAAAATGGGAAGGGTACTTTTCTGCTAAACGAAAAGACAACTCTCGTTTTTGATGAGAATAATCCGGATTTATCGCGTATCGCAGGTTTTCTGAATGAACACCTGAAGGGGTATTATGGCTTTCAGCTTCGAACGGAGAAACGGGACGGGACGGGAATTCAACTGGTGATCACGGATACCGTTTCTCTGGGGAACGAGGGTTATCTGATGGAAGTCGGGGAGAAGAAAATTCTGATCGCTGCCGCGGGGCCGGCGGGGATTTTTTACGGGATTCAATCCTTGAAACAACTGATTCCGGTGGCCGGCACGAAGCGTATGCCACTGACGATCGCCAGTGTGACGATAAGGGATCAACCCCGTTTTGGCTGGCGGGGCATGCACCTGGATGTGTCCCGTCATTTCTTTCCGGTTCCTTTGGTGAAAAGATACATCGACTATCTGGCCATGTATAAGTTAAATACATTTCATTGGCATCTGACAGATGACCAGGGTTGGCGTGTTGAGATTAAAAAATACCCGGAACTGACAGCGGTTTCAAGCTGGAGGGACGAGATTGTTAAAGGGCATCAGGCGGAAGAATACGGAGGATTCATCTACGGTGGGTTTTATACGCAGGATCAAATCCGGGAAATCGTCAAATATGCGGCTGACCGGTATATCACCATTGTTCCTGAGATTGAGATGCCGGGTCATGCGGTGGCGGCCCTTGCCGCGTTTCCCGGAATAGGATGTACCGGGGGACCTTATAAGGTTGAGACTAAATGGGGAATTTTCCATGATGTTTTTTGCGCGGGAAACGAACAGACCTTTAATATTTTGGAGGGTGTTCTTGAAGAGGTATGTGAGCTGTTCCCTTCAACCCTGATCCACATCGGCGGGGATGAGTGTCCCAAAGACCGGTGGAAGGAATGCCCGCTTTGTCAAAAAAGAATCCGGGATGAAGGGCTGAAAGATGCGTACGAGTTACAGAGTTATTTCATCAGGAGAATGGAGAAATACCTGAACGCCAAAGGGCGTCAGATCATCGGGTGGGATGAAATCCTCGAAGGCGGCCTTGCACCCGGGGCTTCAGTCATGTCGTGGAGGGGTGAAAAAGGGGGAATAGAAGCTGCCAAAATGGGGCACCCGGTCGTGATGACGCCCTCTTCGCACCTGTATTTCATTTATTATCATACGGAAGACAGGGGGAAAGAACCGAAATCACATGGGGCGGTTCTTCCTTTGGAAAAGGTGTATTCGTATGAACCCATCCCCGCGGAACTGAATGCGGAGGAGTCGCGGTTGATTCTGGGCGCCCAGGGGTGCCTTTGGGCGGAATATATCGCGTCATCAAAAATGATGGAATACATGTTGTTTCCCCGTATTTGTGCCTTGTCAGAGATCGTCTGGTCTCCAAGGGAGCAGAAGAATTTCGGCAGCTTTGAGGAAAGAATGAAGTCCGAATACCCAAGGCTGGATGTATACAATATCAACTATAGAGATTACAGGAAGTAGATCATCTGAAAAAATGGAGCAAACCGTTTTATCCTTGCTGGCGCATCCTGATGATGCCGAGTTCGTCTGTGCCGGCACGTTATCCCTCTTGAAAAAGGCGGGCTGGAAGATCCATATCGCCACCATGACCCCGGGTGACAAGGGAAGTGCCGAACATAGCCGCGAAGAAATAAGCCGCATCAGGAAGAACGAAGCGGCCCGTGCCGCACAGTTGCTGGATGCCACTTATCATTGTCTGGAACTGGAAGATATCTATATCCTGTATAACAGGGAGTCCATTAACAAGGCAACTTCGCTGATCCGGGAAGTACGTCCGTCGATTGTTTTTACGTCCAGCCCGGCAGACTATATGATCGACCACGAGATAACCGCCCTGGTTACCCAGACGGCCTGTTTTTCCGCGGGGATCAAAAATCTCCCGATCAGCGAAACCTCGTTTGAGGCTATTCCCTGGCTGTATTACTGCGACCCGATGGAAGGAAAAGACAAGCTTGGCAATCCGGTAAAACCGGGCATGTATGTCGATATCACGTCGGAGATGCAGGTCAAGCAGCAGATGCTGGCCTGTCATGAAAGTCAGCGGAACTGGTTGCTGAGCCACCACAAGATGGATGAGTACCTGCTGTCGATGAAGCGGTTTTCCGCGCAGCGCGGACAGGAAGCCGGAGTCACTTATGCCGAAGGTTTTCGCCAGCACCTGGGACACGGGTACCCGCAGGATCATGTTTTGAAAGAAATACTGGGAGAGGCAGTTCTCACGGGAAAACAAACAACAAAAAGGAAATGATATGGCACGGAAATTAAGCATGTTAGCCCCGGAATGGTGGGATTTTACCACCCTGGATGATGCGTTACTGATGGATGCAGCAAAGCTGTCTCCCAAGGATCTTCTTCAGCTTTCGCGCCCGGGATTCAAAGTGGTATTTCATGATACGCCGGAGGATTTTTACCTAGCAGAAGCGCTGGAGTACATCACCGCCTGGAAGCAGGCAACAGCAAGCAGTCCGGTTGGCATTTGCGGTCCGATCGGTCCGACGGAACAACTGCCGTTGGTGGCCCGGTTGGTCAACGAACTGCAGTTGGATTTGTCGAATGCCCATTTCTGGGGAATGGACGAATGGTATGTGGACGGGAAGGAAATGGACGCAAGCCATCCCTTGTCTTTCGAAAAGGCAGACCGGGAACTTTGTTTTAACCGGATTGATCCGAGATGCAGGATGCCGGAAGCCAACCTTCATTTTCCCAAGGCCGATCTGAGCGCGTACATCGGCAGTTGGGAAAGCGGGATCCGTTGCGCGGTGATGCAGGGAGGTCAGGGCGATACGAAGCATTGGGCATTCAATGATCCGGTAAAAAGAGAAGGTCAATACAAAGATGCACCTCCGTCGCCGGAGGAATTCAGAAAACTTACAGCACGGTTGGTCGACCTGCATCCGGTCACCTGCATGCAGAATGCCCGTACCAGTGCCGGTGGAGTGGTGACCGGTATTCCGGTCAGAGCGCTGACCGTTGGACCGGTCCAAACCTGGAAAGCGGAGAAGGTGTCGATCTGGCAGGCAGGGGCCCACGACAACGCGTTTGGTCAGCGGCTGACCGCTTTCATGATCAGCAAACGAATCACCGACAGCGCCGTCCCCATGTCCCTGCTGGCCGACCATCCGAATGTACAGTTCAACTATTATCGCGGTGGTATCGGCAAATGCGATACGGAAATGCACTAGAATGATGAAACATTCCTGTTCCGATTTATCGGGGGACTGGTTATCCGGAGTTGTAATCGGTCAGGTCCGGGGATATAATTCTTGCCCGATATAGATCGTTTTCTAAAACGACCAGGAATACGCCGATACGGTATTGCAGGTTGTTGGTATGGATGTTCCGGAGCGTAATCCGCATTTTGAAATTGGGATATGAAAACAGACATCCATAGTAATACAGACTGTTCATGGCTTTTTGATTGAATTCTGAAATTGTTGTTGTGATCATCAATGAAGTAAAAATAAAAAAATTTCTGTTATGATGGTCATCATGTTGCCTGTTTTTTAACGGATTACCGCCTTCAATGCTGAGTTTGGCGTTGTTTGTTCCGGGAATGCGGGCAATCCGGTTTTTGACCAGCAGAAAAATGATGAACGCGCAGAGACCTGCGGCGATGATTGTTCCTGTTATTTTTCGAATTGGCTTTGAGACTTCCGGATTTCAATTTTTCGTTTCGCCAAATTATTTCCACATTTTCTGTTCGATGTTGGGCAGGAACCAGGCGATGAGTCCCAGTAGCGGCATCAGGGCACAGACGTGGTAAACGGCATCAATGCCGTGAATGTCGGCCATTTTCCCGAGCACGGCAGAGGATATCCCCGCGGTCCCGAAAGCAAACCCAAAGAACAACCCGGACGTCAGTCCCAGTTTCTGGGGCAGCAATTCCTGGGCATAGACTAAAATGGCCGGGAAAGCGGACGAAAGGATCAGTGCCGCGAAAAAGCTTAGAACGACCGTCCAGGTCAGATCCGCATACGGCATCAGCAAGCTGAAGGGCGCTGCGCCGAGGATGGAGAACCAAATCACGTATTTCCGGCCGATCCGGTCGCCGAGCGGCCCTCCCGCGATGGTTCCGATTGCAGTGGCGATGAGGAAGACGAAGAGCAAAACCTGGGAGGTTTGGATCGTGACGTTGAATTTTTGGATCAGGTAAAAGGTATAGTAGCTTCTCAGACTTTCCATGTAGATGAATTTCGAGAAGATCAGGAAGAGCAGGATCACGATGGTGATGACTGTTTTCTTCACCGGCAGGGGCATTTCAAAATGTCCTTTTTGTTTCGATGTTTCTGTTTTCAGATTTTCCAGGTACCTGCGGTACCATTTTCCGATGGGGATCATCACGCCGATCGCGATCAGCGCGATGAACGCGAACAACGCGATATGGTGCCTTCCGTAGGGCGCAACGAGCAGTGCGACGAGCAGCGGTCCGAATGAGCCGCCGAAATTCCCGCCCACCTGGAAAAGGGATTGGGCAAATCCCCGTTTTCCACCCGAGGCCAGGGCGGTTAGCCGTGACGCTTCGGGATGAAACACCGAGGATCCCATGCCGATCAAGAATACGGAGAACAAAAGCAGGTGCAGGTCAGACGCATAGGCCAGGCACACGACTCCCAGTAATGTGAAGGCCATTCCTGCGGGCAAAGACCAGGAGACAGGCCGTTTGTCGAAATAAAGGCCGTTCAGCGGCTGGAAGACGGATGCCGATATCTGATAAACAAAGGTGATCAGGCCGATTTGCGCGAAGCTTAACGACAGGTCTGCCTTGAACAGGGGATAAACGGCAGCAATCACCGATTGCAGCATGTCATTGAGGCAATGCGCGATACTCAGTCCGATCAAAACAGGAAGGGCCAACTTACGGACGGCTGACGTTGATGGTACCATTTACTGATTCATTTGCGAATTCGTTTGCAAATGTAATCATACCGGGTGAGATGAATGTGATCAGGAATGTTATGAATTTGTCAAAAATTCATTCTTCCACGAAATACCGCAACTGGTCGAGCATGATGGGCACATCGTCCTGGTCGATTCCCTGCCGGAGCAACTGGGGCAAATCCTCTTCAAAGATATGCATGAAATCGGCTTCCGAGAAGCCGGTTCCGGAAATGGACCGCTGGTAATAAGCCAGCGCTGCTTTGCGATTGCCCAGGCTCCATTGTACATGGCCCATGTTCATCAGATCGTGCTTGTTGGGGTTCTCTTCCATGAGCCTCAGAAAATACTGTTCAGCCTGTTCCTTTTTCCCGGTCAGGAACGAACACCAGGCAATGGGGCGCCAGACTTTTTTATTTCCGGGCGCCAGGTATTCCACCTTGAAATAATAGCTGAGCGCTTCATCGAACTGATCCAGTTCAAGCAGACAGTGACCTACGTTCAACAGGTTCATGAAGTCTTCCGGGTCCAGTTTCTCCGCTTCCTGGTAGTATTCCAGCGCTTTGTCAGGTTGTTTGAGATTCCGGTAGCACAGCGCCATCTTTTTGAAAGTCCACAGTCGGTTCAAATCATACAGCTCCGCTTTTTGATAAGACCCGAGGGCCTTCTCAAAATTCCCGAGCTTTTGATAACAAAAACCGATCTTCTGATAGAGTTCCCCGTCCTTTTTGATGGCTGACAGGGATTCAAAAATTTCTGCGGCCTCTTCAAAATAGTCCCTGGAAAAATAGTATTCCGCGATATTCCTGAACACCGTTCTGTCTTCTTTCAGAATTTTGCCCAGGATAGCTTTATTATGAAAATCAAACCGCCAGTTGAAAATATCCTCAAAATCATTTTTCCGCGGATGCAGCCTGTAAAAACGATACAGATCCTGGATATACTGATTGGAAACAAGCGCTGTTTTTTGCTCCGGGCGGGTCAGTTCTTCGTCGCGTTCAATTTCATCGAACTGGTCTGTCATGGACTTGATTCCCTGAACCATGATATCGCGGTTTGGTTTGGGCAGGCTTTGAATGCTGAAGCTGAAGGAGTATTTGTCCGAGTCGCATAAAACGGGAGCATTGCTGATCATCTCCGGGAAACTCCGGTTGATCTCGTTTGAAATGCCGGCAATGTCACCAACTTCCGGATTTTCAACAAAGAACGGGATGAACCAGTTTGCCATTTCGTTGAAAAACGGGAACGATTTGAGCATGGCGAACGAACCGATAAACACGTCGGCTCCTTCCATCTGCAGTTTGGAAAACTCTTCCATTTTATCCATCAGTCCCTTCGATAGTCCTTTCCACTCCGGATTTTTATCGTCCGACAGGCCTTCTTCCATGAGGCTCTCGAGGTTGATCTTGTCTTTCAGCGTGGGACTGATCCTGATCATTTCGGGAAGGATCTCGTCGCGGATCCGCTGCTGAAGCTTTTCGGTTTCTTTGCTCCGGACAAACTGGATAATCGTTCGCTCCAGGTGTTGTTTGAACGCGGGGTCTTCGCCCCGTATTTGCAGACGCCCGGTGATCCCGGCATAAAGCGGCAGACGGGAGTCATAACGGTAGAGCGTCAGGAGCAAGCCGATGAATGCCCGCTGGTTCACGGGGACTTCTTCCATCCCGTAAGCATCGAAGAGCAGGTTGAACTTGTTCTCATCGAAGTAGCGCATCAGGCTCAGGGTGATGGCAGAAGTAACAAAGGATTTGTAGGCCACCAGGACCGAGGGGCTCGCGAGGAACTTTTTCAGGAATCCGGTTTCTTCGGAATTCAGTTGATCACGAAACCAGACATGATAAAACAGCCGGATCAGGTTTTGATGGTAGTTGACCGATTCTTCCTGATCTTTCCCCGGAGCAGCATCCTGTCCGGCCAGGGCACGCAACTCCGTGTATGACCAATACGCTTCCATCTCCCCCCAAAAGGAGCCAAAATCGGTGATCAACCGGGTCCTGAAAATCCGTTTTTTTTCGTACTCGACGGAGGACGAATATTTGACCCGGAGAGCTTCCTGCACCTGGTCGGCGAGTTCGAATGCCGAAACGATCAGTCTGCGGTACACCTTTTGCCGTTCCGGATCCTGAATGCCTTCTACCGTGTATTTGAGCATATAATGGTAGGTTTGGTCCAGTTCCCGCCATTTGTCGTAAAAGATAGCGAGACCATTTTCAGCAATAACTTTCTCCAGCAGGCCGAAGGCCGGTTTTAATCTGCGCGCTGCGAGATTGCCGCAAATATCGTTGTACTTTCTGTGGAGTTCCTTGTCTGTCATCTCTGCCATTATGCAGCCAAATTAAGCAAAAAAGAGATCCGTCAAAAATCAATCCAACACGAAACTTCTGACAGAAATGCAGGAACGCAGGTGGCGGTTTTTGCGGTTTACTGAAAGCGGTATCCAAATCTCAAGTGCAGATTCATGGCTGCTTCGTCAAAATTCCGTGTGTATCCGGCGCTTTTTGCGAAAATATACCGATAACCT
>CAZANK010000056.1:9695-12500 GCA_964486235.1 uncultured Prolixibacteraceae bacterium
TACTTTCTGTGGAGTTCCTTGTCTGTCATCTCTGCCATTATGCAGCCAAATTAAAAAGGGGTAACATTTCTTTACTTACTTCTATTTAATCTTCTTGCCGACAACTTCTTCCAAATACTATCTGCGAGTTTTATTTCTCTGTCCGTAAAGCTGTAGCCCTTTTTCAGTATTTGCTCGTTGGTCATTTGCAAGATTTCATGAATAGGCTTCCTGGCTCTCAGTAACTGGTCTATCCGGTCAATCAGGTCTTCATTTTCCTTCTTGTAAGGGAGCAGGATTTTCCCCGTTTCACTTGGCATTAATTCTAACACCCCTCCGCCATAAGAGCGACCGGAAATTTCGGAAAATGCCAGCGAAAGCGAATTATAAAAACTTGCCACAAAAGCCTTTATATTCGTGTTTGGCTTTACAAAAACCCGGTGCATCGTATCGGTGGTATAAGCGCCAACTTCATTTAAGATCAGTTTTGGATAAAGATTATTCCTCCTGATAAACAATGCTTCTGACAATTTAATTGAAGGGACAACAAACCAGTCGTCGCGTATACCTGTTTTATAGCCTTTGTTTACACCCATTGATTCACCCAAAGAAATATAAGAGCTTGCTCCTTTATGTCCATTCAATTCCTTTCTCGGGGGGAAAATGAGAAGATGTGCTTTGGCTTTGGTCAGGCGGTTTTTTCTCCAGTCTTCATCGTTAAAAATAATGCTGTTTACCTGTACGCTCCGGCCTACCATGGGCTTTGCAAATTCCTGCAGGTTGTATCCCTCCACTACGGGCAACGGAACGGTGAAATAGTCATTTGCGCCTGTGGTAATGCCTACTTCAACTTTGGCAAAGTTGTCAATTTTAGGAATGGAATATTTTTGAGCGACTGTTTCCAAAAAATCAATCTCTTCCTGTTCCAGGAAATAATAGGTCCATTTGTTACTTTTAAAGTCAATTCGCTTTTGAGGGCTTTTGAGCTTGTTTACATCCAACGCATCAAGTTCAGATGCATCTGTCAGTTCCAGGTGTTCAATCAGGTGGCTATCCGTTTCGGTTTTTTCACAGAGCAATAAAACAACCTCTTGCTGTATATCGGAGAATACCAATTTCTTAAATGAGACGATATTGATCTTATTGTAAAAATGCGCTAAAAACTGACGGAGTTGTTGGGCATATGATACTTGCAATATTTCTGCCGGAACAACAAATCCAATTTTCCCTTTCTTTTTTAACAGAAGACTCGACCCTACGACAAATGAAACCCAGGCGTTGGTGAGTTTAGTATATTTTAAACCTGCTCTGCCAAATATTCTGGCAGCTTCAACTTGTTGGGCATCGTCAAAATACTGATAGCGGATATAAGGTGGATTACCAACTATAAGATCAAAACGTTCAGTTGTTTCATTGCAGTAAAGGTGAAAGTCTGTATTGATAACAGTCTTGTTGTTTAGATTAATATGATTTGCCTTCTCAGCTTCTGTTTCGTCAAATTCAATAGCCGTAATTTTATTGAATTTGTGTTTTTGCTCCTTTAGTTGTTTTAGAAAAACGCCATCACCACAGCTTGGCTCTAAAATTTCATAGGAAGCACTGCCATTGATACCCCATTTCAGAATGAACGAGGCAATGAGTTCGGGCGTGTAAAATCCACCCCTAAGTTTTTCTGCTGATGCATGTTTAATTAGCCTCATACGTTTCTTTTATTAAAGGGATCATCGAGTCATCTTTTTCTAAACCATAAAGCTTTTTTAAAAGCTCATTCAAGTCTGCTTTCAGGGCATCAAATTCTCTTTGCAGCTTGGTCAGTGTACGTCTGTCCTTCTGATTTTTATCTAATTCTCCCTGTTTTGAAATAAGTTCTTTTTGAATTTTCGTAATCTCATCGTGAAAAGCTTTATCTTCCTTATCATCGAAATCAATTTTTCGGATAGGTAAGCGTTTCAATACTTTTGTTCCCCGGGCGATATAGCCACCCCTGAAAACTTCTCCTAAGAGGGCCGAATACCATTCCAGATATTTTGAGTTGAGTAATGCCTGAATGTAATAGATAGAATAAGAAGAATCCGGAGGTAATGCGACAACGCAATATCCTGCCGTCCCCCCCGAGGAAATCAGAGTTCCATGAAAATCAATGGCGTATTTGTCTCCAGCCGATAAAACACCGACGACAATTTTTTCCGGCAGTCCACATTTATCCAGGCTTTGATGCCTGCCGTACCTGTGCCATTCGGAATTGGTTTGCGGTTCAGGCTTAATATTTCTTTTCGGGTCTTTGAGCGTACTTTTATGATATTGTAAGTATTCATATGCTGCCGGAAGTTTCTTTTTAATATCCTTTAGCGAGATTAAGTCGACACCCGACTTATTGGGTTTGTAAGGGTATATTACCCGGGCGTTTGGCTTAAAAGGACGATATGTATATAGGTTGTCTTCTCCGGAAGAAGTCCGGAAATAGGGTTTGGTAATTGCTTTCTCAATTTTCCATTCCACGCCTTTCTTTTCAAAATAGTAATAGGTTTCATCTTCTTTTGTAGGCTGACAAATATAAATCGCGTTGGCACTCGTCTGAATACCATTAAAAATACCTTCGCGGCCTACCAGATTTTCCAGTAAGACACTTTTAGTATTAATTTTATCAAAGACAGATTTGAGTTCAGACGGTACAAGTACCCAAACTTCTTGATTAAGATTTTCGGTTTTGATAGTTTGATACTTAATACTATTCTTTCCACGAAGCTCCCATTGCGGCAGATTTCGTATTTCGCCAAATTGAAACGTTGAAAGTTTTTCTTTTCTGAGAGTCAATAAACAAGTGTA
>CAZANK010000057.1:0-12472 GCA_964486235.1 uncultured Prolixibacteraceae bacterium
CCCCCGGTACCCCGAAGGGTACAACAGATTTCGAGTCTGCCCCGATCGACCACTCCGGCAACTCTCCGTTTGGAAGCGCAAAAGTCAATAAAAAATCTGATTTACCGAAACGGGAGCCTGCTTTTTTTTTGTTTTCGGTAAAAAAAATACCGGTGCATCGGGAAAACCGTGCAGGAACGGACCAGATCAACCGAGAAAGCGTATCCGGAGTAATTTTTTGCAGTTTCCTGACAAACCGCTGTTTTTGGCATCATTTTTATAGGGATAAAAGCGAAATTTTAAACGGAAGGAAAATGAATCTGACACACTCCTCGAATCCGGCTTTTTCGGATGCGGTATTGAACAAGGTTAGGACCGGGACACAGGCGGATCGAATGACCATCAACGGGACCGTGAACAAGACAGGCCTGATGGCACTGATCCTGATATTTGCTGCCATTTTTACATGGCGTAAGTTTTTTGGCGCTTATGACTATTCGACCCCACAACAGGCCTTTTCGGCGGTGTCGACCTGGTTGCTTGTTGGGGGGATAGGAGGCTTTATCACAGCGCTGGTGACCATATTCAGTCCGAGACGTTCGCCCGTCGCGGCGCCTGTCTACGCGGTTTTTCAGGGGTTATTTCTTGGCGGGATATCCGCGTTTTTTGAGAGCATGTATCCCGGACTGGTGATGCGGGCAGTGGCGCTTACCTTTGGGGTTTTCTTCATCCTGCTTTTGTTGTACCGTTCCGGAACGATCAGGGCGACAGGAAAATTCAAAATGATCGTGTTGGCCGCAACCGGCGGAATTGCCCTGGTCTACCTGGTAAGTTTTATTGCAGGGCTGTTTGGCGCCAGCCTGAGCTTTCTTTACGATAGCAGTCCCCTGAGCATCGGGATCAGCCTGGTGATCGTGGTGGTGGCCGCGCTGAACCTGATTCTGGATTTTGATTTCATTGAAAGGGGAGCGGCAGAGGGTGCACCAAAATATATGGAGTGGTACGGTGCGTTCGGATTGATGGTCACGCTGATCTGGTTGTATCTGGAATTACTGCGGCTGCTCGCAAAACTGGCAGCGAGCCGGGATTGAAAGACGATTGCCGATGAACACGGGAGCAGGCCATCTGAAACAGGATCAGGAATCCCCCGATGATACAGGCTGCTTCTCAAACATGCGATTTGCCGGCAAAGCCGGGAACGGAAGCGGCCGTCACAACATGCCGGGAGCAGGGACTTTTTGTCCCTGTTTTTATTTTAGGACGATTCGTATTATTTTCGTCTAAATTTATTGAAGCTATTTTTCATGGAGGTGATCGAAGTAAACAACAAGGTGTTGATAAACGCTTTTCACGAACTTCCGTATTTGATTTACAGGAATGATCCAAACTGGATACCTCCGGTGCGGGCAATGGTGGAATCGACGTTCAGTCCGGATAAAAACAACAGTCTGAAGAAAGGTGGCGTTTGTCGCTGGCTTTTGCGCGACGACGGGAAGGTTGTTGGACGGATCGCTGCATTTTACGTGCAAACGTATGCGTACAGCTTTGGGCAGCCCACGGGTGGAATCGGTTTTTTTGAGTGTATCGACGATCAGGAAGCGGCCGACATGCTTTTTGAAACAGCCTGTTCCTGGCTAAAGGATCATGGAATGGAAGCGGCTGATGGCCCTGTCAATATCGGGGAAAATTTTTTCAACTGGGGACTTTTGGTAAAGGGTTTTATGCCTCAGGGATTTGGAATGCCTTATAACCCTGTCTATTACCAGTTTTTGTTCAAGAATTTCGGATTCAGGACCTATTATGAACAGTACAGTTATCATCTCGATATTACCAGCCCCGATCTGCCCGAACGTTTTTGGAAGATCGCTGCCCGGGCGGCTAAAAACCCGGGCTACCGGTTTGAGCAGTTCCGGTTTGCCAGGAAGAAGAAGTATATCCGCGATTTTATCGCGATCTACGAACAGGCCTGGGTGAAGCATGACAATTATAAAACGATCGAAACCGGCGATATTGACGCCATGCTCGAGCAATCGAAAATGATGATTGATGAAGACTTTATCTGGTTTGTTTATCACGATGGACAGCCTGTTGCCTTTTTCATGATGGTGCCTGACCTGAACCAACTCTTCCGGTACTGTCGCAAAGGAAAGCTCAACCTGTTTATGCTGCTTAAATTGATTTACCTGAAAAAGCGGAAAGTCATTTCAAGGTGCAGGGTGCTGGTGATGGGGGTTGTCCCCCGGTTTCAGAAATCGGGTGTTGAATCGGCCATCTTTTACCAGGTTAGGCAGGTGTTGCTGCAAAAATCCTGGTACAACGAGATGGAATTGGGATGGGTTGGTGATTTTAATCCCAAGATGATCTCTATCTTTGAAGCCGTCGGAGGTAAACATGTGAAAACACATTTGACGATGCGCTACTTGTTTGACCGTCTGAAACCGTTTAAAAGGTCTTCCATCATTGAGGGATGATCGCGGAACAGCCGAATTTATCGTAACTTTCAACACTAATTTGGAATTATGCAACTCAAAAAAGTAGATGGTATTCATACCCAAAAGCTGTTTCATCAGGTTCCGCGAGTGATTTATAAAGATGACGGGAACTGGGCGGCGCCCTTTGACGTGATGATTGAAAACATGTTCAACCCGGCTAAAAATCCGTCTTTTAAGGAAGGTGAGGCCCGGCGCTGGGTTTTGCTGGATGATCACGGACAATTGCTTGGCCGTATTGCCGCCTTTGTCAATTATGGGAAAGCCAAAGCGTACGATCAGCCAACCGGCGGATGTGGCTTCTTTGAATGCCTTGACCGGCAGGAAGCTGCAGACGCCCTGTTTGACGCGGCACGCGACTGGTTAAAGGAACGGGGAATGGAAGCGATGGATGGCCCGGTCAACTTTGGTGAAAATTATATGAATTGGGGACTTCTGGTCGAAGGGTTTATGCCCCAGGGATACGGAATGCCTTACAATCCTCCCTATTACCTGAAACTCTTCGAGAATTATGGATTCCGATTGTATTTCAGACAGTTCAGCTATCATCTGGATTATACAGTCCCTTTCCCGGAACGGTTCTGGAAAATCGCGGGGTGGGTGGCTCAGAAACCAGATTACTCTTTCTGCCACTTTGAATTCGGCCAATCGGAAAAATTTATCCGGGATTTCTGTCATATTTATGACGAAGCCTGGCGCTTTCACGGACATTTCAGACCATTGGATCCCCAGGACCTTCGCGACTTCCTCACCGATGCAAAGCCGGTGCTGGATCCGGAAATGATTTGGTTTGCCTACCATAAGGAGGAGCCGATTGCCCTGTTTGTGATGATACCCGACATCAACCAGATTTTCAGAAAGCTGAATGGAAAACTGAACCTGTGGAATATGCTGCGGTTTTTCTATTATAAGAAAAGGAAGATCATCAACCGGGCACGTATCCTCATTATGGGTGTCGTGCCCAAATACCAGCGCTCAGGAGTGGAATCCGCCATCTTCTGGCATCAGGATAAACTGATGAAAAAGAAACCCCGGTACCGGGAAATCGAATTATCCTGGGCCGGCGATTTCAATCCTAAAATTGTTTCCCTCTATGAGTCGGTTGGCGGAAAACATGTGAAGACGCACTACACGATGCGCTACCTGTTCGACCGCGATAAACCCTTTAAACGGTCGGCAATCATTCCGTAAGTAAAAGCTTTTTGAGAGGGTTGAGACAAGAATTTCCCTGATTGGAGAAATAATCAATTAAAAATATTTGGCTTTAACACAACTATGCGTATATTTGCAGCCCGATTCAGATGCAAAAAATTTGAAAGATATGAAAAAAGGAATACACCCGGATAGTTATCGTTTGGTTGCTTTCAAGGATATGTCGGACGGACAGGTATTTTTGACCAAATCGACCATTCAAACCAGGGAGAATGAGGTTGTTGACGGGAAGGAATACCCGCTCGTCAAACTGGAGATATCCAGCAGTTCACACCCGTTTTACACGGGGAAAATGAAACTTGTAGACACGGCAGGTCGTGTAGACAAGTTTATGAATCGTTATCAGAAACACATGGAGGCAAGGAAAAAATAGTCGGTTTCGATGATAAAAGGAAAAGCTTCGCACTGCGAAGCTTTTTTTTTAACTTACTTTGCGGTAAAGGATGACGATTGGGGTTCCGGTCATGGAAATCGGGATTCCCGGTGTTTTTTTTGGAGTCCCGGGTTTCTTTTGGCACGGCTATTGCCCCTCGGGAATCCATCCTTACTGCCTGACGGATGACCGTCAAAATGTCATAACAAAGACGTGGAAGCAGAAGCGGACAGTGAAATGAACATTTTCGGTATAGCGAAGGCCAGATGGGTTGGTCAGGCGATACGAACAGCTCACGGAGTAAACAATTATGGACGATAAGAAAGAACAGACATTCAGAAAAATGATATTCTCAGGTTACCCGTCTGATGACGCTGAATTGATCCCGATTATTGCCGACGGGGATGAGTCGGAGTTTGATGATTTTGAAGCGCCGGAGATTCTGCCGATTTTGCCCTTGCGAAATACGGTGTTATTTCCCGGGGTCGTGATCCCAATTACCGTCGGGAGACAAAAATCACTGAAACTTATTCATGATGTATCCCATGCCGATCGGTTTTTGGGGACAGTGACGCAGGTTGACGGGGCTGTCGATGATCCGGAGAAAAAGGATTTGTATCAAATCGGGACCGTGGCGCAGATCCTGAAGATCCTGGAAATGCCCGATGGTTCAACGTCGGTGATCATTCAGGGTAAGCGGCGCTTCGAGATACGGGAGTATGTGGAAGATTTTCCTTATTACAAAGCGAAGGTGACTTTGCTTGATGAAGTGCTTTCAGGGAAGCATACTACTGAATTTCAGGCGATCGTGGGTTCCTTGAAGGACCTTTCGGTCAAGATAGCCCAATATACGCCCAACGTGCCGCCGGAGGCTACTTTTGCGGTGAGGAATATCGAGAATTCAACCTTTCTGATTAATTTTATATGTTCCAACACCGACCTCAAGGTAGAAGAGAAGCAGAACCTCCTGGGGATTGCCGATATCCGGGAACGGGGTATCCAGGCCATGTCTTACCTGGTTCGCGAGGTGCAGATGCTTGAACTGAAGCGGGATATCCAGGCAAAGGTGAAGCTTGAACTGGATCAGCAACAACGCGAATTCCTGCTTAATCAGCAAATCAAAACCATTCAGAATGAACTCGGCGGCAATCCGGCAGAGCAGGAAATCGCCGATCTGCGCAAAGCCGGAAAAAATAAAAAGTGGAGTGAGGAGATTGCAGCCTGTTTTGAAAAGGAAATCAGCAAGTTGTCACGGTTAAATCCGGCGGCCGGGGAGTATTCTGTTCAGTATTCCTATTGCCAGACGTTACTGGACCTTCCCTGGAATGAATACACGGAAGACAACTTTGATCTGAAACATGCCGAGCAGGTGCTGGATCAGGAGCATTATGGCCTGGAGAAGGTCAAAGAAAGGATACTTGAACACTTGGCCGTCCTGAAGCTGAAAAAGGACATGAAGGCGCCCATCCTTTGTTTATACGGGCCCCCGGGAGTTGGGAAAACATCCCTGGGGAAATCGATTGCGCAGGCGCTTGGAAGAAAATATGTGCGGATGAGCCTTGGCGGCCTGCACGATGAATCGGAGATTCGTGGCCACCGTAAGACGTACATTGGCGCAATGCCCGGACGAATTTTGCAAAATATCAAAAAAGCCAGGTCCGGTAACCCGGTTTTCATCCTGGACGAGATCGATAAGGTTTCCAGCGATTTTCACGGCGACCCTGCTTCCGCGTTGCTGGAAGTCCTCGATCCTGAACAAAACGCTGAATTTCATGACAATTACCTGGAAATTGAGTATGACCTGTCGAAAGTCTTGTTTATTGCTACGGCAAATACATTGAATACGATCGCGTCGCCACTGCGCGACCGCCTGGAACTGATCGAAGTCAGCGGCTATATTCCTGAGGAAAAAATAGAGATAGCGAAACGCCACCTTATTCCAAAGCAGCTTGAAAATCATGGGCTTGATAATGACCGGGTCGTCTTTGACGACGATTGTATCAGTCAGATCATCGAAAACTATACCCGGGAGTCGGGTGTCCGTGAACTGGATAAGAACATTGCCAAGATCGTTCGCCGGATTGCCAAAAAAGTGGCTTTCGATGAACCCTGCGACAGCATGCTGACCCGGGCGGATATCCGCGACTATCTCGGCGTGGTAAGATACGCGCGTGAGGGTTATCAGGGGAACGAGTTTTACGGTGTGGTGACCGGGCTGGCGTGGACCGCTCATGGCGGCGAGATCCTGTATATCGAGTCGAGCCAGAGCAACGGAAAGGGAACCCTGACCCTTACCGGGAACCTGGGGGAGGTGATGAAGGAGTCGGCCATGCTGGCCCTCGAGTATCTAAAATCACACGCGAACGAGCTAAACGCGGAGCCGGAAGTTTTTGAAAACCATAACTGGCATATCCACATTCCCGAGGGAGCAATTCCCAAAGACGGGCCATCGGCCGGTATCACGATGGTGACTTCGCTGGCTTCGGTGATCACCAAACGAAAAGTACGAAAGAACATCGCCATGACGGGCGAGATAACCCTGAGGGGAAAGGTACTGCCGGTTGGGGGCATCAAGGAAAAGATACTGGCGGCAAAGCGCGCAGGCATCAGGGAGGTGTTGCTGTCGGACGAAAACAGAAAGGACCTTGAAGAGATTAAGCCGGTATACCTGGATGGCTTAAAATTTCGTTTTGTTCATACTGTTGACGAGGTCTTGAAACATGCCTTGCTGAAATCCGCTTCGGCGCCCGCTTTGCATTCCTGACGGTTAATGAATCGGAAAACAATTGAGTTTTTCGAAATAAGAGAGACTTGATTTCCGGAGTCGGGCCTGAAGCGTGAAATCTTTATAGGACAGCGTGCAGGTCCGGGTTTTCTTTTCAATTTTCTTCAGATAACGCAGGTTGACGTAGGCTGACCGGTTCACCTTGAAGACTTTTTGAGAATTGACGATGGTGGCCACCTTATAAACACTCAGGGTGATCAGTTCTTCATCACCTTCCTTGCTGTAAATGCGGCAGTGATTTCCGTCGGCTTCATACATCATAATATCTTCCGGGTTGATGAAGAGGATGCCGGTATAGGTGGGCAGCTTTATTTTTGGGATCACCTTGTTGGATTTCATCAGAAAATCCATCCTGCGTTCAAGTTCTTTGTGCTTTTCTTTGGCCTTGTACCGGTTAACCACGGCAATAAGATCCTCGGGCCCGAAAGGTTTTAACAGGTAATCAAGCGGCTCCACATGCAGGGCGCGATACGCGTATTTGCTGTGGGCGGTGGTGAAAACCACTTCGGTATTCAACGCATATTCCCGGATGACTTCGGCCACCTGAACACCGTTGGTGCCGGGCATGTCAATATCAAGAAAAACAAGATCGGGATTCTTTTTTTTCAAAAGCCGGATCCCTTTTTCCGGGTTGGTGGCTTTGTCAATAACCCTGACCTCATCGAAAGCCTGAAGATAAATTTCCAGAAGCGATAAAGCCTCCTCATCATCTTCAATGATCATTGCCGTGATCCTTTTTTCGATCATCATCGCACCACTAAATTAGATCCATTTCACACAAGTTTTTAAGTTGTTTCTTCGAACCCTGTAATTTGACCTTTTTTTTGCCGATTAACAGTACACACGTGTTGTCGCCCTTGTTAATCTTCAACAGCTTTTCCAGGTTAATCAGGTAAGACCTGCTGATCCGGTAAAAACGCTGACCGGAAAGACCTTTTTCAAGAATTCCAAGGTAGCTGTTTGCCACCTCTCGATGTCCGTCTTCAAGATGAAGTGTCGTGTAAGCGCCGTCCGCTTCACAATAGACAATATCACCCGGATCGATGAGAATATGATTGTACGTCGTGGTAATCATGACCTTTCCTGTGTCGACTTCCTTTAAAAACCAGTTTAGCTTTTTGTCAAACCGGTTATCCCGTTTTTTCATGAACTTATCGATGATCTTTTTCAGATGATCTTTCCTGACCGGCTTAAGCAGGAAGTCATAAACGTTGTTTTTGATGGCGGGAATTGCCAGGTC
The DNA here is from genome assembly GCA_964486235.1 of uncultured Prolixibacteraceae bacterium. Classification (GTDB taxonomy): domain Bacteria; phylum Bacteroidota; class Bacteroidia; order Bacteroidales; family Prolixibacteraceae; genus JBCFBK01. The sequence goes on from CAZANK010000057.1 coordinate 8,079, forward strand.
CTGATCTTCGCTGACAAGAACCAAATGACCCGGGAGTTCACTTTTTTTCAGCAGTTCCATGAATTCCATGCCCTTCTGTCCGGAAGTCTTCGTGTCGAGAAAAATGATGTCGGGCGATGCATCCATGATCTTAAACATGGTCTCATCGATGCTTCCCGATTCTTCGACGATCCCAATAAGAGAAATGCCTTTTAAATGGTCAATGAGTACATGACGGGCGTCTTGTTCTTCATCAACAACTAACACGTTTAAGCGATCCCTTTCCATAGCTTAGATTCCTAATGCAAATTTAGTAACAAAAACCTGTTTTTCTTAATTTTAAGATATGATTAAGAACCAAAAGTGATAAATTTGTAAAAAAAGGCAACATGATTAAAATGAAAGAGGGCACCCGTAATGTGTTGGCGATAACAGGAATCCTGTTTTTGTTTTTTTTGATCTGGTATTTCCGCGCGATCGTTGCCTATATTTTGATTGCTGCGGTGTTATCGCTCGTGGGCAGACCTCTTGTCAGGTCCTTTCAACGGATCAGGATTGGCCGTTACCGGTTTTCAAAAGGAATATCGGCGTTTACAACGCTGATTGTGATGTGGGTGGTGCTTGCAGGCTTTTTCAGCTTTATGATCCCTTTGCTGATCAGCGAATTTGAGCAGCTTTCAACCATTGACCCCCAATCGGTGATCAACGAAGTGGAGGGACCGCTGCGAGAGTTGATGACGCTGATGGGCAACCGGTCTGCCGAGACGGAGAACTGGACCTTATTTGATATGGTCAAATCCCAGTTTGGAGAACACTTCAATTTATCAGAGCTGACAAATGTATTCGGGGTCGTCGCGAGTACCCTTGGCGATCTTGTGATTGCCGTGTTTTCCATTTCGTTCATCACTTTTTTCTTTTTGCAGGAAGAGAGCATGTTCCGGGAGGGAATTCTGCTGTTTGTCCCTGCCGCCTATGAAGAGAAGGTCTCAGGGGTGCTGAATTCAGCATACAAGTTACTGCGGCGCTACCTCGTCGGGTTGATTCTCGAGGTATTCATGGTCGGGTTGCTGGTGACTGCCGGGCTGACTGTGGTTGGGATCGGATTTAGCCACGCGGTGTTGATTGGTGTTGTGTGCGGACTGTTTAATATAATTCCTTATTTGGGCCCATGGATCGGCGCGTTTGTCGGGTTACTGATCGGTCTGGCTATCCACGTACAGCGCAGTTTGATGATGACCGACATCCTTCCGCTTTTAGGCTTGATGACCCTGGTATTTGCCGCGGTGCAGCTCATTGATAACATCGTGTTTCAGCCACTGATCTACTCGAGCAGTGTCAAGGCGCATCCGCTTGAAATTTTCCTGGTCATCCTCGTTGCCGGGACGATTGCCGGCATAACCGGGATGATCGTGGCCATTCCCGTATATACCATTCTGCGGGTCATCGCGAGGGAGTTTCTGAACGACCTGAAAGTGGTCAAAAAACTGACGGAAAATTTGAGATAGCTGCCGGCCCTCCGGATCACCAGAAGAAAACTGCCAAAACCTCAGTTCTTTCGTTTTTTATTGACGTGCGAAAGAGTCTCCCTGGCAGAAGCCGAAACCGGCTGTAATTTGATCAGCAATTTTACTCCTGACGAATCGTTCAATTGCTTAATCGTGACGTTGGCAGGCTTATAGCCGTGAAGTGAAACGGTCAGTTCGGTCATCGCAACAGGAATATTCCAAAGCCGGAACTCCCCCTTTTCGTTTGTAATGGTCCCGAGGGGACTGGTTGCGTCGGAAACGCAGACATTCACCCCGTACAACGGATTCTGTGTCGTTTCGTCAATCACTTTTCCCCGGATGTTCTTTTTCGGGTCTTTTTCTGCTGATGCGATCAAAAAGGAGAGAAACAGCAACGTGACAATACAATTAAAGGCTGCTTTCATGTTGTTTTCATGGATTTATCATTGTTTCTGTGTACTTAGACAAATTTGGGACAGAAAAGGTTGCGTCCTGCAGGTTAACAAATTATTATGAAGACCACTTTTTTTTAAAAAAACTTATTCCGACCGTTGTTCCTAAAAGATTTTAATTCAGAAGGATACTTTCATCGATGATGACAAGGGGCCAAAATCTTTGTTTTCAAATTATAAACAATGTTGACGGGTTGTTGTTTTCTTCATAATTCTAGGAGATAACCGGTGTTATGGGAGAGAACATTTTTATCCGGACCTGGAGGTTTTACAGGGATGGTTTCCGGAACATGGGCAACTGGGGGAGGCAGGTTTGGATCATTATTGTGATCAAGTTATTGATCATGTTTCTGGTCTTGAAGTTATTTTTCTTTCCTAATTTCCTGAAGACGAATTTTGAGACGGATGCGCAGCGGAGCGAGCAGGTTCTTGAAAATTTGACAAACACAAAATAGACGAAAAACATGTTAGAAACAATCGACCTATCCTTAGTCAACTGGTCGCGGGCACAGTTTGCTCTTACGGCCATGTATCACTGGATTTTTGTGCCGCTCACCCTGGGGATCACGTTTATCATTGCCTTCATGGAGACGTTGTATGTGAAGACCGGAGATCCGGAGTGGAAGAGAATTACTAAATTTTGGATGATGTTGTTCGGGATCAATTTCGCGATTGGTGTGGCGACCGGTATTATCCTGGAATTTGAATTCGGCACCAACTGGTCTAATTACTCCTGGTTTGTCGGGGATATTTTCGGGGCCCCGCTGGCCATTGAGGGCATTTTGGCTTTTTTCATGGAATCGACGTTTATTGCCATCATGTTTTTTGGATGGAACAAGGTGAGCAGGAAAGTCCATCTTGCCGCCACGTGGCTGACTGCGGTGGGGGCCAACCTCTCCGCGTTGTGGATACTCGTTGCAAACGCCTGGATGCAGAACCCGGTGGGGATGCAATTTAACCCGGATACGGCCAGGAATGAAATGATCAGCTTCTGGGATGTGCTGTTTTCACCGGTTGCCGTGGATAAGTTTCTGCACACGACTTCATCCGGGTTTGTGCTGGCTGCCATCTTTGTGATCGGCATATCGTCCTGGTTTTTGTTGAAAAAGCGCGAGATTGTCTTTGCAAGAAAGAGTATTGCCGTGGCGGCTGTCTTCGGATTGCTTTCGTCGGTTTATGTGGTCCTTACCGGAGACCTTTCTGCGCGGCATGTCGCCCTGCACCAGCCCATGAAGCTTGCCGCTTTTGAAGGATTGTACAACGGCACTGAAGGAGCCGGACTGCTTGTTCTGGGGGTGATGTCGACTTCGGACAAGGATCCCTCGAACGAAAACCTGCAGAACTTCAAGGTGAAGGTTGAGATTCCTAACATTTTGTCTTATATGGCTTTTACGGACTGGAATGCGTTTGTGCCCGGGGTGAATGACCTGATTCGCGGAAATGAGAAATATGGGATCATGCCGGCGACCGAAAAGATAGAACGGGGGAAGACAGCGATCAGGAAGTTGAAGGAGTTCAAGGAGGCGAAGACTGCAGGAGATGAGGAAAGAGCGGAAGTGCTAAAGGCAGGGTTCATGGACCCTGATTTCCAGAAGAATTATTATAAATATTTCGGCTATGGGTATATCTCGGATCCTAATATGTTGATACCCAGTGTGCCTTTGTCGTTTTACAGTTTTCACCTGATGGTTGGACTAGGCTTTTATTTTGTCGTCTTCTTCTTTCTGTCTCTGGTGTTTGTCATAAAAGGCACGCTGGAGCGCCGGCGGGGCTTTTTAAGATTGGCCATCTGGACCATTCCGATGGCCTACATTGCTTCGCAGGCAGGGTGGATCGTCTCAGAGGTGGGACGCCAGCCCTGGGTGATCCAGGATCTGATGCCGGCCGTTGCTGCTGTGACGAAGATCAGCACCAGCGCTGTTCAGGTGACGTTCTGGATATTTGCAGTTATTTTTACGACCTTATTGATCGCTGAAATCAAAATCATGATCCGGCAAATCAAGATCGGACCTAAAGCGGATGGAGGACAAAGCCATGTTTGAGAATTTATCATATCATCTGTTGCAGCAGTATTGGTGGGTTATTGTGTCATTGCTTGGTGCGTTACTCGTGTTTTTGACGTTTGTACAAGGCGGACAAACCCTGATTTATACAATCGGGAAAAATGAAAGTGAGCGTGGAATGCTGGTCAATACGCTGGGTCGGAAGTGGGAATTCACATTCACCACGCTGGTGACGTTTGGTGGCGCTTTCTTTGCTTCATTTCCGTTGTTTTACGCGACATCATTCGGGGGGACGTACTGGGTGTGGATGATTATCCTGTTCTTCTTCGTGATCCAGGCCGTTTCGTACGAATTCCGGAGAAAACCTGCCAACTTTTTGGGCGCAAAGACGTATGAGGCCTTCCTGTTCCTGAATGGCGCATTTGGCACCGTCCTGCTTGGAGTCGCGGTGGGAA
>CAZANK010000058.1:0-2586 GCA_964486235.1 uncultured Prolixibacteraceae bacterium
CGGAATCGAACCGGTGACCTTTTGACTGCCAGTCAAACGCTCTAGCCAACTGAGCTAATCCCCCGTATGCGGGCACAAATATAAGAATATTTTTAAACGGAACGAAAGCGGCATTTTAAAAAATCGGTTCTTTCCGGCAAAATCCGCATTCGGGTCAGGGAAGGTCAGAAGGCTGTGCAATCTTTTTTTTTGAAAAGTGCATTTTTGGTGCGATTTTTGATTGGTTTTAAACGGATTTAAATCTGGTAACTTGCTGACCGCGTGTCTGGAAAAATGTTCAAGGCGCTGTTTTCATGGCCCTCAAACAGCGCGGGAGGTTCCCGGGCAGAAATTCATCCTGAAAGAATAAATTGATGTCCGTCTTGTTGCTTTTGAAGATTATTTTTTATCTTTAAACCCTCTAAAAAGAGGAAGATGTTTTTGTGACATAAAATTGCTAAAACCGAATTATGGAATTGAAGAAATCACCGAAAGCTGATCTTGAGAACAAACGGAATATGTTTGTTCAGATTGGGTTGGCGGTCTCTCTTGGCCTCTGTTTACTGGCATTTGAATGGACAACCAAAGCTGAACGGGCGGCTTCACTGGGAACCATTGCGCAACAGGAGGTCGAAGATGAGATTATTCCGATCACCCGGCAGGAAGAAGTAAAACCACCCCCACCGCCCCCCCCGCCAAAAGTGGTGGAGGTCTTGAATATCGTCGATGACGAAACGGATATTGACGAGGAACTGGAGATTGACGACACCGAAGCAGACGATAAGACGGTGATTGAAGTCGCTCCGATTATTCAGCAGGAAGCGGAAGAAGAAGAAGAAAGCCAGGTCTTTTTCATCGTGGAGGATATGCCGGAGTTTCCGGGTGGTGAGTTGGCCTTGCGCAAGTTTATTGCGAATGCGATTAAATACCCCGTCATTGCCCAGGAAAACGGCATCTCGGGAAAGGTTTATGTGAACTTCGTGGTCGATAAAGACGGGAGTGTGACTGCCGCGAAAGTAGCCCGCGGGGTAGACCCTTCGCTCGATAAGGAAGCGCTGCGCGTGGTGAACAGTTTGCCAAAATGGAAGCCGGGGATGCAGCGCGGGAAACCCGTGAAGGTGTCCTATACGGTGCCGATCAGTTTCGTTCTGCAGTAAACGATTTTTTTAACGGTACGGAAAATCCTGGCTTCGAATTCTGTTTGGAGCCAGGATTTTTTTGATGGAGATTTGAATGATCGATACAACTATTGTTCCCGAAACCGCGATCCTGGTGGGATTGATTAACCAGGATCAGGATGAAAGACAGTCCATGGAGTACCTGGAAGAACTGGAATTCCTGGCAGATACCGCCGGAGCGGTGGTGAAAAAGCGGTTCTTTCAACGGCTGGAAGTCCCCAATCCCGCTACCTTTGTGGGTTCAGGCAAGCTGGCCGAAATTCAGGATTATGTGACCGTCCATGATGTGGATACCGTGATTTTTGATGATGAGCTGACTCCGACGCAACTGCGCAACATCGAACGGACGCTGGCGTGCAAGGTTCTTGACCGCACCAATCTGATCCTCGATATTTTTGCACGAAGGGCGCAGACCGCGCATGCAAAAACGCAGGTGGAACTGGCACAGTACCAGTATATGCTGCCGAGGCTGACGCGCATGTGGACGCACCTTGAACGGCAACGTGGCGGAATCGGTATGCGCGGGCCCGGGGAAACACAAATAGAGACAGACCGCCGGATTATTTTAGACAAAATTGCGCGACTGAAGGAACAACTCATCAAAATTGACAAGCAAAAGGCAACGCAGCGTAAAAACCGGGGGAGGATGGTCCGCGTGGCGTTGGTCGGTTATACGAATGTGGGAAAATCGACCATCATGAACATGCTGTCCAAATCGGATGTATTTGCCGAGAACAAGCTTTTTGCGACCCTCGATACCACGGTCAGGAAGGTGGTCATTGAGAACCTGCCCTTCCTGCTGTCCGATACCGTTGGGTTTATTCGCAAACTGCCGCACGACCTGGTCGAGTCATTCAAGTCAACCCTCGATGAGGTCCGCGAAGCCGATCTGCTGGTCCATGTTGTCGATATCTCACATCCGGGGTTTGAGGAACAAATTCAGACCGTCGATCAGACCCTGAACGAAATCGACGCGGGGAATAAGCCTGTTGTCTTTATTTTCAACAAGATTGATGCCTATCAGTATGTTCACAGGGATGACGATGACCTCGGGCCGAGAAACCGCGGGAATTATTCGCTGGAGGAGCTAAAGAACAGTTGGATGGGCAAGAAAAACACGCCTTCCCTGTTTATCTCGGCCACCGAAAGGGTGAACCTGGAGAATCTAAGGAAAACCTTGTACGGGGAAGTGGGGAAGATTCATGTGACGCGTTTCCCGTACAACGATTTTCTGTACGATGCCCGGGATACGACACCGGAGGAATAAAAAAGCAGCAGGAAAATCCTGCTGCTTTTTTGTGTATGAAAAATTCGTAACCACTTATTCGGCGGCCTGTTCTTCACCCGAAGGGGCGTCTGCATTTTGCGCAGGAGTTTCCTGTGCAGGGGCTTCGGCGGCAGCTTTTTCAGCAGCCACTGCGGCAGCCAG
>CAZANK010000058.1:2686-9942 GCA_964486235.1 uncultured Prolixibacteraceae bacterium
AGAATCGCTCTTACGGTGTCAGTGGGTTGGGCGCCTTTGTCCAGCCAGGATAAAGCTTTGTCAAAATCAAGATCGATCGTAGCAGGATTTGTATTCGGATTATAAGATCCAATCCTTTCAATGTAACGACCATCTCGTGGTGCCCTGCTATCAGCTACCACAACGTGGTAGTAAGCGTAACGTTTGCGACCATGTCGCTGCAATCTGATTTTTACTGGCATTGAAATGAATTTTAATTGATAAACGCGTTATTTAAAAATGTGGGGCAAAGATAGGCTTTTTTGATAACCGGAAGCGATATTTTTTCGTAAATCATCCTGATTGTGACAACTTTTTTCGTTTTTTTACACGAAAAAATGCAATTTTGCGTTATTCGTATGCCTGGAAGCACATTCATGAAATCGGGTAAGAAAATTTTGAAACTGCCGCAACCTTTTGGAATTATCGGCATCTATCAGATAATTAAAACTAATTTATAATAGAAAAGCTATGAAAAGATTTTTTGTGAACGCGTTGGCGCTTGCTTTATTTGCCGGATTTGTTTCCTGTAACGATGATCCGGATCCGGAAGCCTTTGGTGACGCGTATGTGATCTCCAAGGTGGTCATGAACGAAGAGACAGGACAGCCCATGGTGGTTTACGGTTTGCATCTTGATGCCTACCCGATTTACGGAGCCTTGTCGTCGGCCAAAGCAAAGGTGGGGGCGACCGAATATACCCTGGAGAAGAATAATCAGACGGGCAGTTTTCACTGGGAACAGGATGAATACGACGCCGTGTGGGAAGGCGACGGGAACTATGTGTTTACCTATACGTTTACAGATGCCGTGATCACGACCAACACAGATCCGGTGACCGACGATGTGTTGCTTCCTGCAAATATCACCACCCATAGTTTTGCAAATGACAAAATTGAATTGGAGTGGGATGGATTGGAATGGGATACCAGTGATCAGGGTGGTATTTATGTTCAGCTAAAAGAGCCTGATGGCGATATCGTGTTCCATTCGAAGACGAACACTTCGCAGTATTTGGGCAAGGATGAAACCGAGTATACCATTCAGGGATCTTCCGGTACCTGGTATCCCGCCGGCTATACGCCGACCGATGGTGCGACCTATACGGTTGAGGTGGTTGCCTTGCTGGGCGGACAGGTGGGCTTACAGGCCATTTCGGTTGCGACGGTCCCCGTGGTATGGGGCGACAGCGAATAAGGCCCGTTTTTAGTGGCAGAAAGGGCGGATGATGTGAATCATCCGCCCTTTCTGTATCAATATATCCGAAAGAGGTTGAATAATCACGGTTGTTTTCCTACTTTTGCTTTCAGACTAAAAAAGAGAGTATGATTTTAAAGGAGCAGCTAAAAGAGCTTGCTGAGCGCCGGGATGCGCTGAGGAGGCATCTTTGACTACGATGCAAAGTTGATGCAGTTGAAGGAAGAGGAACTGAAAACGCAGGACCCCGACTTTTGGAGCGACCCGAAGAGGGCCGAGGAGCAAATGAGAACGATCAGGTCCGTGAAGGCATGGCTTGAGGGATGGAATGAGGTGAACCGGAGCCTGGAAGACTTGCTCGTGTTGCATGATTTTTATGAGTCAGAAGAGGTCAGTGAGCAGGAAATCGAGGAGCAGTTTCACCAAACCCGCTTGTTGACGGAACAGCTTGAGGCAAAGAACATGCTCCGGCAGGAGGAAGACAAGCTGGGCGCGGTGCTGAAGATCAACGCCGGCGCAGGGGGAACCGAGAGCAATGACTGGGCCGACATGCTGATGCGCATGTATGTGCGCTGGGGCGAGAAAAACGGGTACGCGGTAAAGGTGTCGGAGTTTAATCCCGGCGATGAGGTGGGCGTGAAAAGCTGTACGATCGAATTTGAAGGCGAGTTCGCGTACGGGTACCTGAAAAGCGAAAACGGCGTTCACCGGCTCGTTCGGCTGTCGCCCTTTAACGCGCAGAACAAACGAATGACCTCCTTTACCTCCGTGTTTGTGGCACCCCTGGTCGACGACACGATTGAGATCGGGATCAACCCTGCCGACATTACCTGGGACACGTTCCGCTCGAGCGGGGCCGGCGGACAAAATGTCAACAAAGTGGAAACCGGCGTCCGGCTCAGGCATGGTCCGACGGGCATTGTCATTGAAAATACCGAAAGCCGTTCCCAGTTGGGGAACAAGGAAAACGCGCTGCGGTTGCTCAAGTCGCAGCTTTATGAAATGGAACTGCGGAAACGCAGGGAGGCGGTCCGGGACATTGAATCAAAAAAAAAGAAGATCGAATGGGGCTCCCAGATTCGTTCTTACGTGCTTCAGCCATACCGCATGGTGAAGGACCTGCGCACGGGTTATGAAACAGGAAACGTACAGGCCGTGCTCGATGGCGGGATTGATGGCTTTATCAAAGCCTATCTGATGGAGTTTGGAGGTGACGAAGGACAGCAATAGAAGGGAATTCATGAGGGACAAGTCAAGGTATATCAACCGGGAAATCAGTTGGCTGTCATTCAACGCCAGGGTGTTGCAGGAGGCAGAAGACCCGAATGTGCCCCTTTTCGAGCGGCTACGGTTTATCGGGATCTTTTCCAATAACCTGGATGAGTTTTTCCGGGTGAGGGTGGCTTCCGTGAGGCGAATGCTCGACCTGGACAGCGACGGGAATGATATCCTTGGCGATTATACCCCCGAAGAGCTGTATGAGAAAATCCAGGAGGTGGTCCTGCAACACCAGCAGCGCTCACAGGAAATCTATAAGAAGATCCTGCACGAAATGGCCGGGCAGAATATCTTCATGATCAATGAAAACAAGCTTTCGAGCGAACAGGGCATTTTCGTGAAGCGGTATTTCCATGAGAAAGTTTTGCCCAACCTGGTGCCCATCATGCTGAACAAGGAGAACAAGTTCCCCTACCTGCGCGACCGCTCGGTTTATCTGGCCGTCAAAATGTCGACCGAAAAGAAACCGCGGAAATTTGCGTATGCGCTGGTCCGCATCCCCTCTTTGTCGTTATCCCGCTACCTGGTGTTGCCCGAGCAGAAAGGAAAGAAATATGTGATCATGCTGGATGATGTCATCCGCTATTGCATGGCCGATATCTTCCCTTTATTCAATTATGAGTTGTTTCATGCCTATACCATTAAGGTAACCCGCGATGCCGAACTCGATTTGGACGATGACATCTCGAAGAGTTTCATCGAGAAGATGGAGATGAGCCTGAAAAAACGGAAAATCGGCACCCCGGTCCGTCTGATTTATGACAAGGAGATTCCCGACGACCTGTTGTCATTTATCGTCAGGAAAATGAAGCTTGAACGTGAGAATACCGTCCCGGGAGGGAGGTATCATAACGACAAGGACCTGATGAATTTCCCGGAGATCGGCGAGCCCGGCCATTATTACAAGCAGCTCACCCCCGTTCGCCACCGGGACCTGCACCCCCACGAAAGTATCCTGAAAAAGCTCCGGAAGAAAGACGTCATGCTGCACTATCCCTACCAAAGCTTTATCCATTTTATCGACCTGTTGCGGGAGGCAGCCATCGATCCCAAGGTGAAGGAAATCGGCATCACGATCTATCGGGTGGCCGATAACTCGCGCGTGGTAAACGCGCTGTTAAATGCCGTTCGCAACGGGAAAAAGGTGACGGTGGTGATCGAACTTCAGGCCCGTTTCGATGAGGAAGCCAATATTTACTGGTCCAACAAACTGCAGGATGAAGGCGCCCTTGTCATAAACGGGATACCCGGAATGAAAGTCCATGCCAAGGTGACCTGGATCAGGAGAAAAGAGAAGGGCGCTTACCGGGATTACGCATACGTGGGAACGGGTAATTTTAACGAGTCTACCGCCCGGGTATATGCCGACGACGGTCTGCTGACTGCCGATCCCCGCATTGGCGGGGAGGTGGCGCGGCTGTTCAGCTTTTTCAAACAGACTTACCGCGTCCCTTCCTTTGAGCACCTGATCCTTAGTCCGATGGACATGAGAGACTTCTTTTGCCGGCTGATTGACCACGAGATCGGGATCGCCCGGTCCGGTCGCCGTGGCTATATGATCCTGAAGATGAACAGCCTGATCGATCCGGGAATGATGGATAAGATCTACGAAGCCGCCCATGCCGGCGTGAAGACCTGGCTGATCGTCAGGGGCATTTTCGGGATGCGCACAGAACTTGAAAACGGGCATCAGAACATCGTCGCCATCAGCATCGTTGATAAATACCTGGAGCATTCACGGATTTTCCTGTTCGGAAACGGGGGAGATGAAAGGATATTCATTTCCTCGGCCGACTGGATGCCGCGGAACCTGAACCGGAGAGTTGAAGTGGCCACGCCGGTGTACAGCGAGGAAATCAAAAAGGAACTCAAAGCGATGCTCCGGACCCAGTTGCGCGACAATACGAAGTCGCGCATCCTCGACAATGAACTCTCGAACAGGTATAACCGGCAGCAGGCCGGAGGGCGTTTCCGGGCACAGGAAGACTATTACCGCTATATTCGCGAAAAACATCAGATCGTTATGGAAATCTATCATCACCCGCGCTGCTCAAAAAGCCGTGCCGGATTGCAGTACCTGGAAGAAAACGGATACCAGGTGGAAGTGAAAAACTACATGAAAGACGGCATCACCGAAGAAGAAATCCGGTCGATCATGACAAAGACCGGCATGCCGGCATTCGGGCTGGTCAGGGAGAACGACGCGTTGTATAAAGAAAAATTCCGGGATCAGCCCATCAGTGAGGAGCAGTGGGTGAAGATCCTTTCGGAAAACCCGAGGTTGCTGAAACGACCTATCGTGATCAACGGGAACGAAGCCGTGTTCGCTCAACCCCCCGGGAAAATTGAAAAACTGCGATAAACCGCTTTCGTCAGATCCGGGCACGCAACGCCTCAATCTCCTTTTCCAGGACCGCCCTTCTTTTCAGGGCCTTTGAGAGATACAGCCCGTCGGCAACAGCCTTTTTATCATAGTCTTCGAGAATAATGTAATAGTATCGTTTCCCGAGGAAGACCGCTTTCAGGTTCCGGTCTGCATGACGGGCAATAAACGCAATGACACCGTTGTCAGCGCCGTTCATGTAGGTGACTTTTTCCCATTTCGTATTCAGAAAATCACTGTGGTGGTTTAGCACGTGTCCCAGTTTGACCGTGTCGGTTCTGGCCTGCAAATCCCGGTCATAAACCCTGATCCCGATATGGTCGAGCCACGTCTCCCCGTAATAATTACTTGAAATACTGAGGTCTCCCTTCCCGTTGAGATGCACCGAAATGAACGACTTGTTCCACCGCTTCTCAGGGTCCTGACGCTTGTGAATATACCGCACGTACTGGTCCAGCCCGGTCTTCTCCGTGACGAAGTGCTTTTCCAGACCGGTAATTACCTTGTTGATTGTGTCCAGTTCATCCTGCTTGCGGTAAAGCAGATCCCCGTAAATCTTTCGCGTCAACTGTTCAGCAGCACTTACTTCCTGCACAGCGCGGCGATACAACAGGCGAATCGAGTCGGCCTGGGCAAGCGCCTGCGTGGTATCACCCTTTTCATAAAGCGATTCTGCCAAATGCAATTTCCCGGCTGCCAGTTGTTTCTCAGACTTCCCGCAGGAGATTAAATAAACACCTAAAAAAAGAATCAAAAAACTCCGGATTGCTCTCATCAGTCTACCTCTTTAAATTTATCTGAAATCCCGTCTTGAAAAATGATCGTCTTTTCGCTCCTTCAAAGAAAAGTAATAAAATTTATAAAGATCATCGATTGAATATGGATTTTTTCTATTTTTAACGGGATTAAATAAAAAGCCATGATCACGCTCACTCAACTGGAATACATTGTTGCAGCAGATACCTACCGGCATTTTGGGAAAGCAGCCGAAAACTGTTTTATCACGCAGCCCACGCTCAGTATGCAGATCAAGAAACTCGAGGAAGATCTCGGGGTGGTGATCTTTGACCGAAGCAGGCAACCGTTGATCCCCACCGATGTGGGTGCACGCATTATTGAGCAGTCGCGCATCATTTTGCAGGACACCGAGAAGATTAACAGCATTGTCAAGGAACACAAAAACCTCATATCGGGCGAGCTCAAGATTGGGATTATACCGACACTTGCCCCCTATTTGCTGCCGCTTTTCATCGGAAATTACAAGCGAAAATACCCCCACATCCTGATCAAGGTGGAAGAGCTGACCACTGGGCATATCATCGACCAGTTGAATCGCGATTTGCTGGATGTAGGGATCCTGGTTACGCCTTTAAAAGAGGGCCGGATCACCGAGCGCCCCGTTTTTTATGAGGAGATGAAGCTTTATATTCATGACAAGCATCCTTTGGCCGAAAAAGCCGAAATCAACGTGAAGGATATCACGGTCCCTGAAATCTGGTTGTTGGGCGACGGTCATTGTTTCAGGCATCAGGTCATTAACCTGTGTTCTTTCAAGGGATCTTCGAACGGGGAATTGCCTTTTTATTTTGAAGCCGGTTCGCTGGAAACGCTCATGAATATCATCGATAAAGAAGGAGGGCTGACATTGATCCCGGAGTTGGCGGGTCTTGACATGGCGGCCCGTCGTTCCAGTCACGTGCGCTCGTTTTGCGAGGTGAAGCCCTTGCGGGAAGTGAGCCTGGTGCACTCCCGGCATTCCGCGAAGAATAAGCTGATTGAACTGCTGTGGAAAGAGATTGTGGCCTCAATGCCTGCAGGATTATTGGATAAAACCAGGGGAACTATTGTTGAATGGCGATAAATGTCATTTCTTTTTTGGAATTTCAGAAATCTTGTCTTTCTTTGCACCGCCAAAAAGAAACGGACCAAAGATGTACGTTTGATTAAAAAAATCCTGAAAAGGTTTGGAGGCTTGGAAAAATGATTTATTTTTGCAGTCCCAAATTCAGGGAAGCAAGGTGATGGCCCGTTCGTCTAGGGGTTAGGACGCAAGATTTTCATTCTTGTAGCAGGGGTTCGAATCCCCTACGGGCTACTTTTAAAAATTTTAGGAACTAAGATAATGGCAAATCATCAATCGTCAAAAAAGAGAATCAGGCAGGACCAGAGAAAGCGGCTGGATAACAAGTACTATGCCAAAACGATGCGTAACGCGGTTAGGAAATTGCGTGCCGCCACGGATAAAGAAGAGGCTGTTGCCGCATTGCCGAAGGTGTCATCCTTAATTGACCGGCTGGCAAGGAGGAATATTATCCATAAGAATAAGGCCGCGAACCTGAAGTCCAGCATTGCCCTTCACGTCGGGAAGCTGTAAAAAAGA
>CAZANK010000058.1:10042-12336 GCA_964486235.1 uncultured Prolixibacteraceae bacterium
ACTTAAAATCTGCAACGTTGATGATGTACAAAAAACTGAGCATTAAAGACTGGGCCGTCGAAGACCGGCCGCGTGAGAAACTGCTTTCAAAGGGAACCCGTTCCCTCTCTGACGTGGAACTGCTTGCCATCCTGATCGGTTCAGGAACCGTCTCCGAATCGGCGGTTGAACTTTCACGCCGAATCCTGTCCTCCGTTAACAACAATCTGAATGAGCTGGGAAAGAACCAGGTGACTGATCTGGTCAAATTCAAAGGCATTGGCCAGGCCAAGGCCGTCAACATTGTCGCGGCACTGGAACTCGGACGACGGAGAAAAGAACAGTCGGCCGCCGGGAAAACGATCATTACCCAAAGCAGCGATGCTGCCGGGTGTTTCCGTCCCCTGCTGGAAGATTTGAACCACGAGGAATTCTGGATCCTGCTGCTGAACCGGTCAAATACCGTGATCGACAAAGTGATGATAAGCCAGGGAGGACTGGCCGGCACGGTCACCGACGTGCGCCTTATCTTGAAGATGGCCATCGAGAAGCTGGCCAGCGCAATGATCCTTTGCCACAATCACCCCTCGGGAAACGTCCAGGCCAGCGAGGCCGACCATAAAATCACCCGCAAAATCAAAGACGCGGCTGCCCTGATGGAAATCTCCGTGCTCGATCACGTGATCATCGCGCAGGACAAGTACCTGAGCTTCGCGGATGAAGGTATCCTTTGACGGAGACCGGAGACCGGAGAAGGGAGACCGGAAAACGGAGAAGGGGAGGCTTTTGCCGGGACCGCGGCTAACCGTATTCAAGTTTTTTGACGTTCAGGAGGTCGGAACAGTTTTCCAGCAGTTCCATGACCGTCTGGCCGAAGACAGGATGAAGCAGGTCGGGCGCGATCGCGGCAAGCGGCTCCAGCACAAAGCGGCGGTCGATGATTCTGGGGTGCGGAAGCTCGAGCCGGGGCTCGTGGAGAACCAGGTCATCATAAAACAACAGGTCAATGTCGATGAGGCGCGAACAGTACCTTTCTGCCTTTCGAACCCGTCCCAGTTCCAGCTCAATCGCCTTTGTTTTCTTCAGGACCTCCCCGGCCGACAGCGCCGTTTCGATCAGGATTGCCTGATTCCAAAACAGATCGTCCGATTGAAATCCCCATGGTTCTGTCTCAAAGACAGGTGATGTCCGGATGATTCTTCCCAGTTCTTCTTCCAGTCTGCTACGGGCGCGTGCGAATATTCGCTTCTTATCTCCCAGATTTCCACCTAATAGTAAAAAAAGCTTGGCCATCTTGTGAGCAAAATAGTTTTAAATAAGTAAATTCGTCACTAATAAAAACCAGCACAAAGCTATAAACACAACGTAAAAATCCATCATGATGAAAGACTTTTTAAAATATACGCTTGCCACGGTCACCGGACTTTTGATTGCCGGCGGCGTCGGATTGCTCCTTCTGATCGGTGTTGTTTCGGCCATGCTTTCTTTCTCCGGGACACCGGTCGACGTCAAGGACAAGTCGCTGCTGCTGATGCAACTGGACGAGAAGATCGTGGAGCGGTCGGACAAGAATCCGTTCAATGAGCTTGATCTTCCGGGGTTTGCGGGCGTCCGGCAACTCGGGCTGGATGATCTGTTGAAGGCCATTGAGAAAGCCGCCTCCGATGAACGGATCCGGGGAATCTATCTCAATCCCTCGGTGATCGATGCCGGAATGGGTACGGTTGAGGAAATACGGAACGCGTTGACGGCGTTTAAAAAGTCTGGGAAATTCGTCTACGCGTATGGCGAAACGCTTTCTCAAAAGGCGTATTATCTGATCTCCGTCGCCGACAAGGTGGTTCTGAACCCGAGAGGCCTGGTTGAGTTCCAGGGGATCAGCGTGAAACAGAGTTTCTTCCGGAATGCCCTGGAAAAGCTTGGCGTGGAAGTGCAGGTGGTTCGCCACGGCGAGTTCAAGGCCGCCGTGGAACCTTTCGTGCGCGAAGACATGAGCCCTGAAAACAGGCTGCAGACAAAAACCTACATCGGCAGTATCTGGAACCAGTTGTTGGCCGGCATTTCCGCGTCACGGGGACTGCAAACGGACGAGCTGAACGACCTTGCCGACAGCGTGACGACATTCCGCCAGGCCGGGTTCCTCCGGCAAAAAGGACTGGTGGACACCCTGATGTACCAGGATGAGGTGATCAGCGACCTCAAGGAGATGACCAGTATCAGGGAACACAGTGATCTGCGCGTGATCGATGTCCGCCGCTATGCCAGGGTGCCTGGCAAAACCGATGGAAAAGGGCTCGCCCCTGATAAGGTGGCCG
>CAZANK010000059.1:0-12308 GCA_964486235.1 uncultured Prolixibacteraceae bacterium
GCTTTGCGAGGTGGATGGTCCCATCAGCACGTCGAAATTCGACAAGTCGGGCAACTGAAGGTCACTTCCGGCTTCGTTGAGTGTAAACGAGAGCCTGAATTGCTGACCTGCCGATATAACATTGGGCGCTGACATGGTAAACCTGACATTGTCGGCCCCGGCAAAAAGAACCGGTACCATCAGGAAAACCGCAATTAGAAATTTCTTCATCATGGCAATTATATACTTTAAAACGTTTTTGGGTCATAAGCCGCAAGTGTGGGTAGAATTACTAAATTCAATACTACTCACGACTCGCTGCCCGTGACTCACCAGTCTTTTTCCGTTTTTCGTTCCTGAGCTTTTACTGCTTTCGCTTTTTTTACCTTTTCCTGGATTTTCCCTTCATCATTTTGCAGGGCCTGCAACAACCGTTCCGCGTTTTCCCGCGAAATTTTCTGCTGCTGATTCTGCTGCTGATTCTGGTTTTGGCCTTGTTTTTGATCTTTATTTTGATCTTTATTCTGATCCTTATTTTGATCTTTGTTCTGATCCTTGTTCTGGTCCTTATTCTGGTCCTTATTCTGGTCCTGGTTTTGCGGTTGATTTTGTTTTTGCTGATCCTGTTTCTTTTTCAGGTTCATGGCATAAACCAGGTTGTATTTGGTTTCCAGGTCGTCGGGGTTTTGCCGGAGCGCATTTTTGTATGCATCAATACTCTCGTCCAGCTTGTTCTGCATCAGCAGGGAGTTCCCCAGATTATGGAGTGCCTTCGATTTATCGATTTTGTCGGTACTTTTTTGAGCAATCTCTTCGAATTTGCTTCCGGCCTGTTCAAAATTCATTTGTTTATAGATGGCATCTCCCAGGTTAAAATTCCACTTCAGGTCGTCGGGGCGTTTTTCCAACGCTTTTCGGTAGGCCACCTCAGCCTGGCTGAATGCGGTGGTATCCGCTTTGGTGGTGTCGGCAGCGGCTTGTTCATAAATTCTATTTCCCTGCCTGACAAACTTACGCTCGTTCTGTGCCTGTGACGATAACGAGAGTATGCTAAGCAAAAGAATGAAAATAGATTTAAATCGTTTCATCTTCCAAATAAGTTGATGTTTTTCAAATATTTGTTTTTTCTTTCAAGGATCAGAAAGTTCATGAACAACAAGGCCAGCGCGAATCCGATGAACCATTGAAACTGATCTTCATACTCGGAATAGATCCTTGACTCCACCTCCGCCCCTTCCATTTTTTCAATTTCGTTGAAGAGGGTGTTGAGCCCGACCTGCGCATTATTGGCCCTGACATAGATCCCTTTCCCGGAGGCCGCGACACGCTGGAGCATCGGTTCGTCGAGCTTGGTGACAACAACCTGACCATCCTTGTCTTTCCGGAAGTCCTTCTGGCCGTTTTGATACACCGGGATCGGTGCTCCTTCGGGCAAACCCATTCCCAGGGTGTGGACGACGATTCCTTTTTCCGAGGCGGCCGATGCCGCACCGATCGCGTCATCTTCGTGGTTTTCGCCATCGGTGATAATGATAACGGCCTTATTGCCTGCAAATTGTGGACTAAACGAGTTGACGGCCAACTGGATTGCCGCACCGATCGCTGTTCCCTGGCGGGGTACAAAGCCGGTATTGACGGCGTTCAGAAATAATTTGGCCGAAGAATAGTCGGTGGTGATTGGCAACTGGGTATACGCATCACCTGCAAACACGATCAGACCGATTTTGTCATCATTCAGGTTATCGACCATCCTCGATATGGCCATTTTGGCACGTTCCAGACGATTTGGTTGAATATCTTCGGCCAGCATGGAATTGGAGACATCAAGGGCGATGATCAGCTCGACGCCCTTGCGTTTTTCCGTTTTTAATTTGCTGCCGAACTGAGGCCGGGCAATGGCCAGGATAATGGCAGCAACAGAAAACAACCAGATGAAAAAACGGACGACGGGTCTGGTCTTGCTGGCATCAGGCATTAACTCCGACAGGATTTCTTTCTTTGCAAACTTTGCCAGTGCCTTTTTCCGGCTGATCCTGATCAGCATGAAAAGGATGATCAGGACCGGGATGATCAGTAGCCCGTATAAGTATTCACTGTTGGCAAATCGGAACATTTCCATGCTTCAATCAATTAAGGTATGTTTCTGAAAACCGTTAGTTGTAAAAACAGTCCTGCCACAAGAATAATACCAGCCATTATCGCATAGCGCTGAAATTCCTCGTCTTTCTTGCTGTATTCTTTGACTTCTATCTTCGATTTTTCCAATTGATCAATCTCTTCATAGATTTGGACGAGCTTTTTATTATTGGTAGCCCTGAAATAATTTCCCCCGGTAACGCCGGCAATCTCCTGCAGGGTTTTTTCATCAATTTTCACTTCCACGTCCCTGATCTGGGTACCGAAAGGGGTGGGCACCGGGTAAGGAGCTGTTCCGATGGTGCCGACGCCGATCGTGTACACCCGGATACCGTAAGTCTTGGCCAGTTCCGCGGCTGTGACAGGGGCAATGGCCCCCCTGTTGTTTTCGCCGTCCGTGAGCAGGATGATCACCCGGCTTTTGGCATCGCTTTCCTTCAGCCGCGCGACTGCTGTGGCCAGTCCGTTTCCGATGGCTGTCCCGTCTTCGATCATGTTGGCATGGATATCCTTGAAAAGGTTGATTAACACCGCATGATCAGTGGTTAACGGACACTGGGTGAAACTTTCGCCTGCAAACACCACCAGACCGATCTTATCGTCGTTCCGGCCTGCGATGAACTGCGTTGCCACATTCTTGGCCGCTTCGAGCCGGTCGGGCTGAAAATCGCGGGCCAGCATGGAGGTGGAAATGTCAAGGGCAATGACAATATCAATCCCTTCGGTGGTGACATTCTGCCAATTGCTCGATGATTGCGGTCTGGCCAGGGCCAGCGTGAGCAGGGCCAGGCCTGCCAACTGAAACACAAACGGCAGATGGCGCAGGTAATGCTTCCATCCCCTGCGGATCGCTCTGAACCCCATGAATGAAGAGAAACGAATGCTGGCATTCAGGCTTTTGAACCTGAGGATATACCAGACGGCCAGGGGTACGATGACCAGCAGCAGGTAAAAAAATTCCGGATTCTTAAAGGTTATATTGTTCATGCATCTAATCGTTCAAGGTTCAATGTTCAAGATTCAATGTTCAATGTTTTTTACTAAAAGCGAACAGCCCATGACAAACCGTTTCTTTAATCGTTCATCGTCAATCTTCCCGTCTCCCTTCTCCGCTCTCCGTTCTTCATTTTAGTTCCACTTCTTCACCTTCCCGGTCATCATCAGTTGGCTCGCTGACTTTTATCTCTTCCTGCTTGGTATCGTTGACGAAAAAATAGGCATTCATCAGCGTCATGTGATGGTCGTCGGCCAGCGGTTCATACTTGGCGAATTTAACCAGATCGGCCAGCGTCAGGATACCTTTCAGGTTGTTGAATGCTTTGCCGGGAATAAGGTCCCTCCGGTACCGAAAGGCGTTCAGTATTTCATCGGTGGTGAATTCCATGGCTTGTATTTCGAACCGGTCCTCGATATATACCCGCAAGGTATCTGAAATTTCGCTGTAATATGTTTTGACCTGGTTGTGTTGCCAAAGTTTTTGGTCTTTGATTTTATCGAGCGCCCGCAAGGCAATGACATGGGGCGGTTCCTTGGGTTTTGCCATTTTCCCAAACAGGGGCTGGTTGTGTTTTCTGCGGTGGAGGTAATAAAAAAGGAAAAAGAGGAGCGCCCCCGCGAGCATGGTCCCCAGGATATAGGGCGAGACTTCCTTTAATGTCACCGGTGCACCGTAAGGTTTTTTGATATCAACCGGCCCCTTGGCCGTGTCAATCGGCAGGGTATGCACATAAAACTCGACCGGCAGGGTTTCGATGGAGGTCGTTAGCTTCTCCTGTTTCAGATCAAAGTGAAAGGGTGGGATCACTTGTTTCCCCGTGTCAAACGACGTGATGGTCAGATTTTGGATGATTTTGATTTGCTCCTCTTTTTCCAGGTGAAAGGTATCCAGGGGCGACCGTGCAATGACTTCGACGGTCGGCGACAAGGTGTCGCCAATTTCGGGGAAACCCACATTTGCTATTTGCGACAGGTCAAGTTCAAGGCGCAGGTTAAACTGGTCGCCAATCAGCACATGAGCGGTGTCGATCACCGCCCGTGCCCGGATCTCCTGTGCCCGCAGGGGGAGGAGAGATATTGCCGTGAGGCCAATCAAAAGGATCATCTTTTTCACTCAAAAAAAACTTAGTTGGTTACACGCCGGTTACGATTTTAAGGCTCTTTTTTTAAACAAAGTCATCAATGATTTCACATGGTCTTCCTCAGTATTGATGCTGACATAGTCCACGCCGCACTTGCTAAAGACCCGGTCAAGGCTGACACTGCTTTTCTTCCACCATTGCTCGTACGTTTGTCTTATCTTTTTACTGTTGCTGTCAATCCAGATGTCCTGACCTGTTTCGGCGTCTTTCAGTTTGATCATCCCGATGGGAGGGAGGAATGTTTCGCGCCGGTCATAGATCCTCAAAGCCACCATGTCGTGCTTGTTGTTGGCAATGGTCAGCGTTTTCTCAAATTCCGGCTCCTCCTGAATGAAGTCTGAGATCACAAAGCAGGTGCATCTTTTTTTGATCGCGTTGGTCAGGTACCGCAGCGCCCCGGTGATATTTGTCCCTTTCTTTTCGGGGGAGAACTCAATCAGCTCGCGGATAATCCGGAGGATATGAGACTTTCCTTTTTGCGGGGGGATGAATTTCTCGACCGTCTCCGAAAAGAAGATGACCCCGATCTTATCGTTGTTTTGGATCGCCGAGAAGGAGAGAATGGCCGAGATTTCCGTGATCACGTTTTTTTTGAACTTCTCGAAGGAGCCGAAGTCGCGCGAGCCGCTGACGTCGACCAGCAACATGACCGTCAGTTCCCGCTCCTCCTCAAAGACCTTGATGTAGGGCTTGTGATACCGGGCCGTGACATTCCAATCGATACTTCGGACGTCGTCGCCAAACTGGTATTCGCGGACCTCACTGAATGCCATACCGCGTCCTTTAAAGGCCGAATGGTATTCACCGGCAAAAATGTTGCGGCTCAACCCCCGGCTTTTGATCTCGATTTTCCTGACCTTCTTTAATAACTCTGTATGATCCATTGTTCATTGTTATGGGACTTCCACCGTATTCAGAATTTCAGTGATGACATCTTCGGAGGTCACGTTGTTGGCTTCGGCTTCATAGCTTAACCCGATACGGTGTCTCAGCACATCGGGACACACGGCCCTCACATCTTCCGGGATGACATAACCTCTTCGTTTGATAAAGGCATAGGCTTTTGCCGCCTGGGCCATGCAAATACTGGCGCGGGGAGAACCTCCCCAGGAAATCATATCCGCGTATTTTTCAAGTTTATATTCGGAAGGGTTACGCGTGGCGAAAACGATGTCGACGATGTACTTGCTGATTTTCTCATCCAGGTAGACATCTTTGACCACATCCCGCGCGTTAAGGATATCTTCAGTCTGCAAAATGGTTGACGGTTGCGGAAACTGCTTCAGCAGATTTTGCTGGATGATGAGCTTTTCTTCTTCCTTCCCGGGATACTTAATGACGACCTTCAGCATGAAACGGTCAAGTTGGGCTTCCGGGAGCGGATAGGTTCCTTCCTGTTCAATCGGGTTTTGCGTTGCCATGACCAGAAACGGTTCATTTAACCGGTAGGTCGTTTCGCCAATCGTGATTTGACGTTCCTGCATCGCCTCCAGCAGGGCTGATTGAACCTTTGCCGGGGCCCTGTTGATTTCATCTGCCAGGACGAAATTGGTGAAGATCGGACCTTTTTTGACCACGAACTCTTCATTTTTCTGACTGTAGATCAATGTTCCAAGCAGGTCGGCCGGCAGCAGGTCGGGCGTAAACTGAATCCGGGCAAAGTCGGCGTTGATGGTTTTTGCCAGGGTATTGATTGCCAATGTTTTTGCCAGACCCGGCACTCCTTCCAGTAAAATGTGGCCTCCCGAGAGCAGGCCGATCAACAAACTCTCTGTCAAATGCTTTTGTCCGACGATCACCTTGTTCATTTCCAGGTTGATCAGGTCCACGAAAGAGCTTTCTTTCTGAATGCGTTCGTTGAGTTCCCGAATATCAACAGTTTGGTTCATGTGTTTTATTCTTTATCTGTTTTTGAATTGGTTGACGAAATTAGTTCTTCCATGTATGAAAAAGACTATAACTTTGTTAAAAGTTGTTAAGCTGATCTTAAGAAAGAGCCGTAAAATTAATAAATTCGACCGTTTTTAGAGCGGTATCGCGTGTTTATCTAAGAGAATTATTTTGAAACGACGTTATTTCATCGAACTTTCCTATCATGGAACCCGTTTCCATGGCTGGCAGATTCAGCCCAATGCCAAAAGTGTTCAGGAGACGCTCGAGTTTACCCTGAGTACCATGTGCCGGGAGACGATTGCCGTGACCGGCGCCGGACGGACGGACGCGGGGGTCCACGCAGCCCGTTTCGTCGCTCACTTCGACTCGGGGAAAGACTCCCTGGATCAGCCGGGTTTTGTGAAGAAATTGAACCGCTTCCTGAATGCCGACATCGCCGTTCATCGGATCACCCGGGTTGAAGCGGGCGCACATGCCCGGTTTGATGCGGTTTCGAGAACCTATCACTATTTTATCCATCAGCAAAAAGACCCTTTTCTACAGGAGATGTCGTGGTATTATCCGGTATCCCTGGATGTGGACAAGATGAACGGGGCGTGCGCGGCGCTATTGGGCGAGCACGATTTTACCAGCTTCAGCAGGTTGCATACCGACGTCAAGACAAACACCTGCGTGGTTCACGATGCCCGGTGGATCAGGGAAGACAGCCGGCTGACGTTTGTCATCAGGGCCAACCGGTTTCTGCGTAACATGGTTCGCGCCATTGTCGGGACAATGGTGCTGGTCGGAAAGGGGAAAATCACGACCGAAGATTTCATGCAGATCATGGCGCTTCGCGACCGCGCACAGGCAGGCGCTTCGGCGCCGCCCGAAGGGCTTTTTTTAACGGATGTGGAATACCCGGGTGAGGTCTTCAAACCCTTGTGCGGGCGAAGTATGTCCGGAAACCGTCCCCCGGGGGGCCGGGACGGTGGGGCGGACTCAGAAAATCAGAAATGACGGGATTCCGGGACGCGGCAGGATGGTTCGCGTCAATAAAATGATTAATCTTGAAAAAATCTAATTCAACCAGTCCTATGAAACCAAACTTAACCATCAAAAAATCATGGCTTTTCGTTGGTATAGCCCTGTTGCTCATTTCGTGTGCCGGCGAAAAAGTGAAGCTGACCGGTTTAACCTGCGAATATCTGTCCGCCCCGCTGGGCGTGGACGTGGACCAGCCCCGGTTTTCCTGGAAGATCCAAAGTCACGAACGTGGCGTCCGTCAACAGGCCTTCCGGATTATCGTCAGTGAAACCCCGAGCGGGGCGAGGCGTGAAACGGGCGATTGCTGGGATTCGGGAAAAATTGCCGCTGACCAGACGGTGAATGTTGCCTATGAAGGAATACCGCTGAAAAGTAACCGGAAGTATCACTGGCGGGTTTGTATATGGACCGATAGCAAGGATCCGTTCTGGAGTGACACTGAGGTTTTCCATACCGGATTGCTGAACCCTTCCGACTGGCTGGCACGCTGGGTGACTACGCCTGAAGAAATTGTTCATGAGAGTCCCGTGTTCAGGAAGGAAGTGACGGTGGAGAAAAAGATCAGGCAAGCCTATGCGTTTGTGACTGCCTGTGGTTTCTGTGAAGTATACCTGAACGGCGGGAAAGTGGGCGATCATGTGCTGGATCCCGGAATCACGGACTACCGCAAAACCATTTTGTATCCTACGTACGACGTGACCCGTATGCTTCGCCAGGGGGACAATGTGATCGGCGTGATGCTGGGGAACGGCGCCTGGAACATGCGGAAAGTGCAGGATCGGTACAGTTGGGGTGAGGAGAGGAGCTTCGGCAATCCATGTTGGATCATGCAGCTCCATGTCACCTATTCGGATGGAAGTGAAGCGGTGATCGTGAGCGACGAAAGCTGGAAATACAGCGCCGGGCCTGTTGTTTTTAATAACCTCTATGGCGGGGAGGATTACGATGCCCGGAAGGAACCGGCAGGATGGTTAACGCCTGACTTTGATGACGGCCACTGGCGGCAGGCCGTTCAGGCTGAAAATCCCGGCGGACAGCTTAAGTCGCAGTTGATGCCGCCTGTCCGGGTCACGGACACGCTCATTCCGGTTGCAGAAACGAATCCTTCGCCTGGCGTTTACCTGTTCGACCTTGGCCGGAATATCGCCGGATGGTGGCGGGTGCAGGTGAAAGGTCCGGCGGGTATGACCATCCGGATCAGAGGGGCGGAGACATTGAATGATTCGCTGTTTCCAAAGCCGCTGGAACCGGGCGACAGTCTCAGCGCGAAGTTTAGGTATCATGCGCTTGCCTGGACGGATTATACCTTGAAAGGTGATGCGGTGGAAGTGTATGAGCCACACTTTTTTTATACCGGTTTTCGCTACGTGGAGGTAACAACAGGCAATCAGGAAAATCCCGGTCTTTTGAAGGTAGAAGGAAGGGTTGTCCGTTCTGCATTGGGACAAACCGGGATGTTTACGTCATCCGACACGCTTCTCAACCAGATTCATCGCGCCGGAGTCTGGTCGCAGATGGGAAATACCTTCAGTTATCCGACCGACTGTCCGCACCGCGAAAAGGGAGCCTATAACGGCGACGGACAGGTGATCGCGGAAACATCCATGCACGATTTTCAGATGGCGGCATTCTACACCAAATGGTTGAACGACATGCGCGACTCGCAGGAAGAGAACGGCAGGATCCCCAACACCTCCCCGACGCTGGTTGGCGGAATGGGCGGGGGCGTAGCCTGGGGAAGCGCCTATATCCTGATCCCCTGGTGGATGAACCACTATTATCAGGACGTGCGGATCATGAAGGCGCATTATCCCACGATGAAGAAATATATTCACTACCTGAAAGCGTTGGGCACAAAGGATGCAAATCCTGACGAACCTTTCATTATCAACGATTTTGACGGGTACTGGTATTCTCTCGGGGAGTGGTGCTCTCCCGGACGGAGTGACTGTCCGAACCACGCGGTGGTCAATACATTCTATTATTATTACGACACCTGGCTGATGGCAAAGATCGCTGCCATCCTGGGAGAGGAAGCCGATGCCGGCTATTTTTCGGCGCTGGCCGATACGGTGAAGCAGGCGTTTAATGAGAAATTCTTCAACCCGGATACGAACCTGTACGGAGGCGATGAAGCTTACCAGACTTACCAGTTAATTGCCCTGGTTGGAGGACTGGTGCCTGAAGAACATCGTCAGGCTGTTTTCAACACGATTATTCAGGATTTGCATGAACGGGACAACCATCTGAACACCGGGATTATCGGCACGAAATATCTTTGGCCGGTGCTGGTCGATGGCGGTCAGGGGAACCTGGCCCTTGAAGTGGCCGGAAAGACCACTTATCCGGGGTATGGCTACTGGCTGAAGAATGGTTCGACCACCCTGCTGGAAGAATGGTCGGGCGCGGGTTCGCATAATCACCAGATGTTCGGGTCTGTTTCCGGGTTTTTTTACAAGTATCTGGCCGGAATTCAGTCGCCCATGGAAGGTCATACCTCCCCGGGATACCGGCATATTCATTTACAGCCCTTTGTGCCGGACAGCTTGAAGTCCGTAAAAGCCTCTGTCGAAACAGTGGCAGGGACCATTCTCTCAGACTGGATAAAAGAAGACGGGTTGTTCCGGTATCAGGTCTCGATCCCTGCCAATACGACCGGCACGGTTGTGATCCCGGTATTCGGTTCCCGCGACGCCATCCTGACCGAAAGCGGCACCCGGATCTGGGAGCGGGGACGCTTTCCGGGGGGAGTTGCCGGAGTGACAGAAGTCAAAGAGGAATCAGGCCGGTTGAGGATCGCAATTGAGTCCGGCGACTACAACTTTGAAATAGATACCAGGGCAGAATAAGACTCGGTTGTTTCGCTTGACGACATCTCATTTAGGAGCCGGAATGGCTCATTCATCATACGGCATGGAAATTTACTTTGTTTTTGTGAAAAAAATTAGTAAAATCGCCGGTAGAAGTGTTTGTAAGGAAGCATGACGAAGAATAATTAAGATTTACAAATATACTGAGACATGAGACTACTGTTATCGATTTTTTTGTGGTTGTTTTTACCCGGTAATTCAACTTTTTCCCAATCAGTCGAATGCACTCCCGCTCATTTGCGTTGTGAGTATCTGGAAAACCCTTTGGGCGTCGATGTACCGCATCCGCGGTTTACCTGGATGCTGAATGACTCCCGTTACGGGGCTGTCCAAACCGCTTACCAGGTTGTTGTCGGAACCGATTCCGTGGCGGTGGCGTCCGGGAGCGGGCGCATGTGGAATTCCGGGAAGGTCGGGTCTGACCAGATGCTTGTGCGCTACGCCGGGAAAGAGCTGCGGCCGTTTACCCGGTATTTCTGGGGGGTGACGGTCTGGGACAAGGACGAGCAGGTTTCCGTACCGGTGGTTGCTTCCTTCGAAACAGGCATGATGGGAATGAAAAACTGGAAGGGGGCATGGATCAGCGACGGCATTGACGTGAACCTCAAGCCGGCACCCTATTTTCGCAAAGTGTTCAATGCCGCAAAAGCAATCAGATCGGCAAGAGCTTATGTGGCGGCTGCCGGTTTATACGAGTTGTACGTGAATGGGGGGAAAGCAGGAGATCACCGCCTCGATCCGATGTATACCCGTTTTGACCGGCGTACCTTGTACGTTACCTATGATGTGACCCGGCAGTTGAAGTCGGGCGGAAACGCGATCGGCGTATTGCTGGGGAATGGCTGGTATAATCACCAGTCGACCGCGGTATGGGATTTCCACCGGGCACCCTGGCGCGGAAGACCGGCCTTTTGTCTGGATTTGCGCATCACGTATGAAGATGGCTCGGTCGAAACCATCACCTCGGGAAAGGATTGGAAAACATCCCTGAGCCCGGTGGTCTTCAACAGTATCTATACTGCGGAACATCATGACGCCCGACTGGAACAGCCGGGATGGAATACCGTCAATTTTGATGATTCAGCATGGAAAGGTGTTGTTTACCGTGCGGCGCCCTCGCAAAATATCGTTTCCCAGTTGCTTCATCCGATCAGGGACGTGGAGGAAATCCCGGCGAAGTCCATGATCCAAATGAACGACACGACCTGGGTTTTTGACCTGGGAAGGAATATTTCGGGAGTAAGCCGGATCAGGGTCAGCGGAAAGGAAGGCACGGTGGTGCGTCTAAAGCATGGTGAACGTCTGAAAAGCGACGGCTATGTGGATATGTCGAATATCGAAGTGCATTATCGTCCTACCGACGACACCGACCCTTTTCAGACCGATATTTATATTTTAAGCGGGAAGGGGGAGGAGACCTTTAAGCCACACTTCAATTACAAGGGATTCCAGTACGTGGAGGTAACCAGTTCCGGACCTGTAACGCTGGAGAAGGAAGACCTGACAGGCTATTTCATGCACAGTGACCTTCCTGTTTCGGGTGTGGTGAATACCTCGAACCCGGTGATCAACAAGATTTTCTTCGCCACCAACAACGCGTACCTCTCGAACCTGTTCGGGTATCCGACCGATTGTCCGCAGCGGGAGAAAAACGGCTGGACCGGCGATGCGCATATTGCCATCGAGACGGGGTTATACGGCTTCGACGGGATCACCGTTTCTGAGAAATGGCTGGCTGATCACCTGGATGAACAGCAGCCCAACGGGGTTCTTCCGGCCATTATCCCGACTTCGGGATGGGGTTACCATTGGGCGAACGGTCCCGACTGGACGAGTACCATCGCCTTGATTCCATGGAACATCTACCTCTTTTACGGGGATGCCTCGCTGCTGGAACAATGCTACGATGCCATTAAACAGTATGTGGACCATATTGACGAGATGAGTCCTTCCGGTCTGACCTCCTGGGGCCTAGGGGACTGGGTGCCGGTAAAGTCAAAGGCCGAAGTCGAGCTTACCTCGTCTGCTTATTACTATGCCGACGTGACGATCCTGGCCAATGCAGCAAAGATGTTCGACAGGCAGGGGGATCACCGGAAATACAGCGCGCTGGCCGACAGGATCAGGAAAGCGTTTAATGAGAAGTACCTGAACCGCGGAACCGGTATGTATGCCTCCGGGATTCAAACGGAATTGAGCGTGCCGTTATTTTGGGGACTGGTTCCCGACGACATGAAAGAGCGGGTGGCCTTGAACCTGGCAAAAC
>CAZANK010000060.1:0-12172 GCA_964486235.1 uncultured Prolixibacteraceae bacterium
GCACCATACTGGAATTGAAACGCGTTATTAATGTAGAAAAAAATATTTGAAAAAAAACCACCAATCGCACCATACTGGAATTGAAACGAAAAAAAGCTGCTGAGTTACGGCTATCCGTCGAGCCACCAATCGCACCATACTGGAATTGAAACCAATCAGGTGTGCACCCCTGTCGTTTATAGTTCCATACCACCAATCGCACCATACTGGAATTGAAACACGATAACGGTGAGAAGATAAAAACCCTTTCCGTGCCACCAATCGCACCATACTGGAATTGAAACATAAATGACGGGATCCTGATAGCGCGGACTAATATCCACCAATCGCACCATACTGGAATTGAAACTGATCACCTATGGACATACTGAATCAGTACCAGGCTCCCAATCGCAACGTATCAGAATTGAAACTCGTGCGACCAAAAATAATCTGATCCATCGCTCATCTATCGGTGCTCCTTCGCTGACGGTTGGGTGAGGGATATGGTTCTAAATTGAAATGCCGCATTTGCTTTGAAGACGAATAGTCTCGCCAGGTGGGACTGGTAATGAATAGTCACAGCCAGCGCATCAGTAAACACAATAGGCTACTCGATATAAAAAATACCTTAAATATCTCTCTTTTGAACCGTTTTACAGTACACGCCAATCATTTTACAGTTTTTCTTTCTGATCTCTGAAATAATTATTTTACCGCATTTCTGCCTAAAAGTATTGCTTTTACCATGGGAGTTAATACATTTACCGTAAATAGATGATACCATGCCAATAAGATCAGCAGGAAGCCAATGGCTAAAAGAACACTATCATTTATCCGATTTTGTTATTACACATAGCTCCTATATCGGGAGCAATGAATCGATCGAACTGACTTTAAAAGGAACTGTTGAACAGGTATATGGGATGAAGTACGCCCCTTCCATACCAACCCCCCTGCTACATCTTGAATTTTCTCTTAAGTATGACGATCTGAGTCTTGATTTTCTAAAAACCGTATTTGAAAATATCCCATCTGAAGATATTGTGACTTTCATTGAATCTTCCCCATCAGGAAAATATGCCAGGAAAATTGGCTTTTTATATGAATTCTTAACCGGACAATTGTTATCCATAAAAAAAACAATTACAGGCAATTACATCGATCTTTTAGATACGAAAAAGTATGTGACAGGTAAAACAGTCAAAAATGCACGGTGGCGCATTAATAATAACCTGTTAGGTACGCCTTCGTTTTGTCCGGTAGTAAGAAGAACTAAAATACTTACAGAATTATTGAACCTGGACATCCGGGAAAAAATCGAACAGTTAGAGAAGAGCTTTCCGCCGGACCTTTTCCGGAGAGCTGTAAATTACCTGTATCATAAGGAAACACGTTCTTCTTATGAAATCGAGAAAGAAAGACCTTCGCCCGACAGGATGGAAAGGTTTATTTATCTCCTTGGGACTGCAGGAACTGAACAAACAACTCAGCTCTTAGATGAAAAGTGCCTGGTAACGCTCCAAAATACGATCGTTGATGCAAGATTTGCGGCAAAGTCATTTCGAAATTTTCAAAATTATATCGGGCAAACATTGCCAAATTACCAGGACATCATTCATTATATTTGCCCTCCACCGGTTTTTCTTTCGTCCCTGATGGAGGGATTAAAAGAATCAGCAAGTAAAGCCGATGGGGTTAATCCCGAAATAAGGGCGGCCATAGTCGCTTTTAGTTTTGTGTTTATTCATCCTTTTGAAGATGGGAATGGCAGGTTGCACAGGTTTATCATACACGATATCCTGGTGCACGAAGGTCTTGTTCCGCACGGATTAATTATTCCGGTTTCAGCACACATGTTAAATCACATCCGGGACTACGATCATATTCTCGAAAAATATTCAAAACCCCTAATGCAACGAATCAAGTATGAAAAGACAGAGGCTGGTGAAATTAAAGTCACAAATGAAAAAGAAGTGGAAGGATATTTTCGTTATCCTGACCTGACCGACCACTGTATTTACCTGGCGCAAACTATTCATGCAACACTTGAGGAAGATATGCCAAATGAACTTCAATTCATACAACGACACGATGAGATCAAAAAAGCAATACAAAACATCGCTGACATGCCCGATAAGGACATCGATTTAATGATTCTGTTTTTATATCAAAACAAAGGTATATTTCCCAAAAGAAGGCGTGAGAAGTTTTCAAAATTGACTGATGAAGAAATAGGTGAAATGCAGAAAAAATTTCGTGATATATTCGAAATGAATCAATAAACTAATATTCTGAAGTCGTGATATGACGTCGGGAAAAGACGGGTTGGTAAAATGTCAAAGCTATGTCGGCGGTATTTAGACTGGATACAGAACTCGGTTCTTGAAGGGGAAATCACAGAGGCGAAGCTTCTGGAATTGAAACAAGGACATCAATCTGTCTCACGGCCCCTGTTCTCTTTGAAAGATATGCAAAAACACGGCGTGGCCCGATCCCTTTCCTGCATTTTGAATGAGTAACTATGCACGGTCGCAAAAGCCGCAACTGCAAGCAGGCCTCCATCCACCTGAAGTTTTGTTTACATACCCGGAAAAACTACTTTTACAGAAAATCAAAAAGAAGTTACGATGTGCTGGTTTTTACTGATCATTGCTGGATTGTTTGAAGTTGGATTCGCCACTTGTCTGGGAAAGGCCAGAGAAACAACAGGAGCAACTGCAACTTTTTGGTATCTGGCGTTTTTGATTTGTCTCACGGTAAGTATGCTGCTACTG
This sequence comes from uncultured Prolixibacteraceae bacterium, assembly GCA_964486235.1. Taxonomy (GTDB): domain Bacteria; phylum Bacteroidota; class Bacteroidia; order Bacteroidales; family Prolixibacteraceae; genus JBCFBK01. Next base: position 2,757 of record CAZANK010000060.1, read on the forward strand.
ATAAAGGCTTCAAAAGAGCTGCCCATCGGGACAGCATACGCAGTCTGGACAGGTATCGGTGCCGCGGGAACCGTGATTGCCGGCATCGTTCTCTTTAAAGAACCGGCCGACTTCTGGCGAATCCTGTTCCTGTCTACCCTGATTGCCTCGATCGCCGGACTGAAATTCGTTGCCCGCTAAATCGAATACAGGAAAGGCGCTATCGCCTCATGATGCCGAAACAAAGGATCTTCAGGATATTGTCCACCCCCTTTTCCAGATTGATCTTTCCGTATTCTCCTGCGGTTAAGGGTATTTCCAGGCCTTTGATGGCTGTTGTGATTCCGATGGCCGCCAGGGTGAAATCGTGCACTTCGAAGATATTCTTTCTGACCCCTTCGATCAAGATCCGCTTGATCATGCGGATTTCTTCCTGCGCGTATTTGTTTTTAATATTCTCGATGAATTCGATGGCCGTCACGTCATTTTCCAAAGCATGGTAAAAATTGGCCAGTCCCCTGAATGTGGTCAGCTTCGTCAAAATATAATCGCGAAGCTTCTCTACCGGATCGGTATTTCGCATGACGACTTTCTCCAGTTCGCGCCTCAGCAACTCCACTTCCTTAATGATAACCGCCTGAAAAAGGTCTTCCTTGCTTTCAAAGTAATAATACAATGAACTTTTCCCTTTTCTTACGGCGTTGGCGATATCGTCGAGCGTTGTTTTCTTATACCCGTACTTGCTGAAAATGTCCTGGGCAATCTTTAAGATATACTCCCTGTTGACATCTTTCTTATTAATCCCATTAGCATGGCTTACAACCATATCCGGAAGGTTTTTTTAATTTTTGACGCGTAAATATATACTATTTTTTCGAATATGATCTTCCCTTCCGTCCGGATAATTCAAAATCGATTTTCAACCAGTTTAAAATCAAGCTGTTTCTTTTCCATATTCGCCCTGACAATTTCGACTCTAACCAGTTCGCCAAGCTGGTAGGTCTTCCGTCCGTGCCTCCCTGTTAAACAATAATTCTTCTCATCGAAGATGTAAAAGTCGTCATCCAGGTCGCGGATGGAAACCATCCCTTCGCATTTGTTCTCTTCCAGTTCCACATAAATCCCCCAGTCGGTCACGCCCGAGATAACCCCGGAGAAGACCTCGCCAATCTTATCTTTCATAAATTCAACCTGCTTGTACTTGATCGAAGCGCGCTCGGCCGAAGCAGCCCGGATTTCCATATCGGTTGAATGCCGGCAATGCTCTTCAAATTTCTGCACATTGGCCGACCGTCCGTCGTCCAGGTAACGCGCCAGTAACCGGTGAACCATGATATCGGGATACCTGCGGATGGGCGAGGTAAAATGCGTATAACAACTGAAACCCAGTCCGTAGTGCCCGATGTTACGCGTTGAATATTCGGCCTTTGCCATAGAACGAATTGCCAGCGTTTCGATCACATTCTGTTCACTCTTCCCTTTGACCTGCTCCATCAGGGTATTCATTTCCCTGGAGATCACTTTGGGATTGGCGGTCTGGATACCGTACCCAAACTTCTTGATGAAATGATTGAAATTTTCCAACTTTTCCGGATCGGGCTTGTCATGAACACGGTAAACAAACGTCTTCGACTGCTTCTTCTTCCCGGAAGCCCTTCCGCCAAATTCAGCCACTTTTTTATTCGCCAGCAGCATAAACTCTTCGACCAGCATGTTGCTTTCCTGAGCCTCCTTGAAATAAACGGACAAGGGCTTGCCATGCTCGTCGATCCGGAACTTGACTTCAACACGTTCAAAAGACATTGATCCCTGCTTAAACCGCTTGCCCCGCATCAGTTGGGCCAGCTCGTTCATCTTCAACACCTCTTCCCGGTAATCGCCCTGCCCGGTCTCAATGATCTGTTGCGCTTCCTCGTAAGTAAATCTCCGGTTCGAATGAATGACGGTGCGGCCAAACCACTGGTGAAGCACCTTTGCCTGATCGTCCATCTTAAAAACAGCAGAAAAACATAACTTGTCTTCATCAGGCCTCAGCGAACATACGCCATTCGAAAGCTTTTCAGGCAACATCGGCACCACGCGGTCGACCAGATAAACCGACGTCGCCCGCTGATAGGCTTCCTCATCCAGAATGGAACCCGGACTGACGTAAAAACTGACATCGGCAATGTGAACGCCAACCTCCCAGTTCCCGTCATCGAGCCTTCGCAGCGAAAGCGCATCGTCGAAGTCCTTGGCGTCCTCAGGATCAATGGTAAAGGTGATGACCTCCCGCATGTCGCGCCTTTGTTCTATTTCTTCTGCCGGAATCGCAAGCGCGATCTTCTCCGCCGCCTTCAGCACCTTTTCAGGAAATCGCAGGGGCAAATCAAACTCGGCCAGGATGGCGTGCATCTCCGTCTCGTTCTCGCCCGGGTTCCCGAGGACTTCCACTACCTCGCCAAAAGGATTCTTCGCTTTGGACGGCCATTCCGTGATCCGCGCAATCACCTTCTGTCCGTCCCTTGCGCCATTCAGCTTTTCAAACGGAATAAACAAATCAAAGCTGACCTTGCCGTCGGGAATAAAAAACGCGAAGTTGCGCGATCGTTCAATCACCCCAACAAACGTCGACTTCGCCCGTTCAAGGATCTCCTCAACCTCCCCTTCCAACTGGTGCTTCTTTCGCCGGGCATAAAGATACACCTTCACCAGGTCACCTTCCATGGCGTGGTTCAGGTTGTTCCGTGACACCAGGACCGGCTCATCCACCTCCTCTGAATCAATGTACGCGAAACCCTGGGGTTGCAACTCCACACGCCCGGTAATCGATCCACCCCGGGTTCTTAACTTGTACTTGCCGCGTTGGACCTGCTCAGTCTTTTCACTTTCAACCAACTCTTCCAGTACCACATGAATGAGACGGATGATCTCCGGGTCCTTGATACTTAACGCCTTGGCAAACTGCTTGTAATTGTAGGTACGCTGTGGATTGTCGTAAAAAACGCCAAGAATTTCTTTCTTAAGATTTTTTTTATTCAACGTATCTTCTGATCTCTTTTTTTTCTTCTTTTTTCCCATTGTTTTTGAGTTACCGGCTGTTCACGCTCTTCTTCTCGTACATGGATACCACGGGGAACACTTCGATCTTTTCGATGCCCAGCTCTCCTCCCGTGTTGTATAAAACAAGTTCCTTCGCATCCGGTTCAGGCGTAAAACAATTCGTCATCACCATGTTCCCGTCATTCCCGAAAATTTCAATCGATGTGCGGTCAATAAGGATTTCCAGTCTGATTTTTCCGTCGTCGGGTTTCAGGCTTGCTGTTTGTCCAAGACAACTGAGTGTGTTCTTCGTTGCGTCAAAGCGAATTTCAGTCCCCGTTTGATCCTTCGAATGCCTGACCAGAAATCCGAAGCTGTTGACCGTCTTCAGATCGAATGTTCCGCGTACATGGAAACAATCTCCCTTGACCCCCTTGAGCGGATTCTTGTTCAAGCCGGGAATCACGTTTTTTCCCTCCACGACAAAAGCCTTCCCATGAAGCAGTTCAAGCTCCTTCACCGGCCTGCGAACGAGTTTTACGCCGTCCAACCCGCTTGTCAATGACAGTTCACACGGGAAAGTCATTTGTCCGTTAAACGACATCCCCGGGTAACTTCCCCCCCGCATCCAGGCAATCTGGATCGTGCGCCCGTCTTCTGCAGGAATGTTACTCCAGGTTTGCGTCGCGTAATAGTTACTTCCAAAGTCACTTCTCCGTTTGGGTGTTTCAGGAATAAACCCCTTCCCGTCAAACTGCCCGACGTAATAGGAGCCATCACCGTCAAAGATCACCCACCGGGTATCATTTGCACGGCGGTTTACCGGCAACTCGACCAGGTCGGGACACTCGTAAAACCCTGGAAGGTGGCTTTCGAAAACCCAGGTAACCAGGTTGGATGAACTGTAAAATGAAATCCCCTGCATCGCGGTATCACCATCCGGCTTCCGCCAAAGAAGCATGACATACTTTTTTCCGGGTTCATACCAGAACACTTTCGGGTCGCGGGCATCATCCTTCTCATCAAAAGGGATCACCGGATTGCCTTCATATTTGAGCCATGTTCTTCCTTTATCATTGCTGTACGCAATCCGTTGCCCGCACTGGCGGCTGGTATAGAAGGCCAAAAGGACCGGCTGACCGCCCTTCTGCAACCCGCTCCGGTTTTGATGATCGGCAACAGCGCTTCCCGACCAGGCCGTACAATGCTCCTTGTCCCTCGAATCCTCGTCAGGGGTGATGGCAATCGGCAAATGTTCCCAGTGCACCAGATCCTGACTGACAGCATGGCCCCAGTTCATGAACCCCCATTCGTTCTCAAAGGGATTATGCTGGTAAAACAAATGATACTCCCCGTCAAAAAAAATCAAACCATTGGGATCATTTTGCCAGTTACGTTCAGGTGTAAAATGAAACTGGGGCCTGAACACCTCATTAAAAGGCCTCTTTTCAGGAGAGGCTGAAACCAGGATCATCAGATAAAAGGTGAGAACAAGTGAGTTGATTACGTTTCGCATACCACAGGTTTTACCACAAATCAATAATCAAAAATAAGCATTTATCAGACAATTCAGGCACATCGTGCAGCAAAAGGATCAAAGATTGCAACCAATTATGTATCAATAAACTATAAATCAACCTAAAATAAAATAATTTATTCATTGTCCTGAAGATTTTGATTTTAAAATAAATATCTATATTTGCGAATGAATCAAAACTGTAAAGAACATGCTTTTTGACAAGTCATTTTATTACTTTTTTTATTACTTCACTTCAGCAAACGGGGTCGAACAGTAAGATGATTTGTGAGAAACAAAGAATAACATAGCTAGGCTCCGGTAAACCGGGGCCTTTTTTTTAATACGAAAAGGATGAATGTAACAATTGTCGGACTGGGATTGATCGGGGGGTCAATGGCAAAAGACCTGAGGAAGGCGAAATTTGCCACCCATATCACGGGCGTCGAATCGAACGCGAAACACGCGGAAGAGGCTTTGCAGCTTCATCTGGCCGACGAGATCCTCCCGCCTGAGCAGGCTGTTGCCAAAGCAGACCTGGTGATCCTGGCCATTCCGGTCGATAAGGTCCGGGACTTACTGCCATCGGTTTTGGACATGATCGCCGAAAAAACGACGGTGACCGACATGGGATCGACAAAAAAAGTCATCATCGACAGGGTTGAAAACCATCCCAGTCGCCGTAACTATATCGCGGCGCACCCCATGTCGGGAACGGAAAACTCAGGCCCGTTTGCCGCACTGGAAGGTCTCTTCTCCGGCAAAATTGCCATTATCTGCGACCAGGAGAAGTCAGGTCCGCAGCACCTTGCCCTCGTTGAAAAAATGTTCCAGGTATTAGGAATGAATATTGCCTACATGTCGGACGATGAACATGACCACAGTACCGCCTTCATCTCCCACTTGCCACACGCCACCGCCTTCGCGCTGGCCAACGCGGTGCAGGTAAAGGAAGACCGTTCGATCATTTTCGATCTCGCCAGCGGCGGATTTCAGTCGACCGTCAGGCTGGCCAAAAGTTCGCCTGACATGTGGGGCCCCATTTTTCAACAAAACAAGGAGTATGTGGTTGAATCGCTCGAAGTATACATCAGGCATCTGACCGAGCTGAAGGAAAGCATCCAGCACGACGAAGCCCGGATGTACGCGCTCATGAAGCACGCCAACAAGATCAGGGCGATCCTTGAGGGAGAAAATCCTTCCCTGATCAGGAATGAGGAAAAAATTGTTAAATTTTATACAAAATAAGATGGGAATAGAATTAGACATCAGGCCAATCCAATCATGGTTGCCCAAATTAAACAACCCCTTGCTGATCGCAGGTCCCTGCAGCCTGGAAACGGAAGAACAGACACTGGAAACTGCCCGGCTGCTGGCAAAAGATCCGCGGGTGTTTATTTATCGCGGCGGACTGTGGAAGCCGCGTACCAGACCGGGAATGTTCGAGGGTGTCGGGGAAGTAGGACTAAAATGGCTTCAGAAGGTGAAAAAAGAAACGGGACTCCTGGTGGGTACGGAAGTCGCCAACCGCCAGCACACCGAAAAAGCGCTGGAAGCGGGTCTGGATGTCATCTGGATCGGCGCACGCTCAACAGCCAGTCCGTTCGTGGTCCAGGAAATCGCCGACGTGGTCAAGGGTACCGACACGGTGGTCATGGTCAAAAATCCGGTGAATCCCGATGCCCAGCTTTGGATAGGCGCCATCGAGCGTTTAAACCGGGCCGGGATAAAAAACCTGGTTGCCATCCATCGGGGATTTACACCTTTCCGCGAAACCAAATACCGCAATTACCCGAACTGGACCACGTTTATTGAGGTCAAACGACTGTTGCCCAATCTCCCGATTATCTGTGACCCCAGCCATATCGCAGGAAAACGGGAATATCTGTTTGAAATCGCCCAAAGAGCGTTCGACATGGGGATGGAGGGACTCATGATGGAATCACACTGCGATCCGTCCTGCGCGCTGAGCGACAAAGACCAGCAAGTCACTCCGTCCGAGCTGGGAAGAATCCTGGATAAACTGGTCATCCGGAATCGAACCGTCGACAACAAGGAATTTGAAAACCGGCTGGAGATGCTTCGCAGCCGGATTGACGCGCTGGATACTGAAATGATGGAAATCCTTGCCTCGCGAATGGAAATCAGCCGCCTCATCGGTCAGTATAAAAAAGAAAACAATGTCACGGCCCTTCAGATCAGCCGCTGGACCGAACTGATGCATAACCGGGTTACCCTGGGTGAAAAGCTGAACCTGAACAAGACGTTCGTCCAGATTCTTTTTCAACTCATCCATGAGGATTCCGTGCGCATGCAGACCGAGATACTGGATGCGGAACTGGAAAAAGGATGAAAACCTCCATCCCCGCGTAGCAGGGGCTCATGCCACAAAAGCAGGACTCTCAGTACCAACGGAGATCCCTGCTTTTGCGGGAAAACTTGCAGTTCTGAAAGATTATCCGGAGGATTTGCCTGTTTGCAGATGGGCTAGTTTAGAAAGCGCCAGCTTCATGCTTTTTTCGATCAGCCCGTATTCCTTGACCTCCCGGGCGGCATAAATGAACATCACCGCCAGTTGTGGCTTGCCTTCAAGAGTCTGGTAAAAACCTGCTTTGTTCAGACGGTAGGCCTCCCTCATGCGTCGTTTGAGCAGATTTCGTTTTACCGCCCGTTTAAAATTCCTGCGGGAAACGGAAAAGGCTGCCTGAACCGGATAAGGAACCGTCAACGCCATGCTGCGATAAACTACCTTCAACGGGAAAATAAAAAACGACTCCCCTTCGAAAAACAATTTTTCGATTGCCTTGCGGCTGCAAAGCCGTTCTTCCTTCTTTAAACTGAGCGGATTCATTCAACAACGAAAATACAATAAAAAAGGGGAAAAGATTCCCCTTCAAATTCATCGTCCGGGAGTTTACTTCGCTTTCATTTTATTGTTCAGCTTGATAAATTGCTCCAGCGCCATGGTCATCGAGGGAGCCTGCGGCGTGGGCGCTTCAATATCAAGCCGTAATCCTGCTTCTTTCACCGCCGCCGCAGTCGTCGGACCAAAAGCGGCAATCCTGATCTCATTCTGCTGAAAATCCGGGAAATTCTGCATCAGGGATTTGATTCCCGAAGGACTGAAAAAGACCAGAATATCATAATTCACTTCCTTCAGATCAGACAAATCGCTGCTAACCGTCCGGTAAAAGATCGCTTTTGTATACCTGAAACCACTTTTATCGAGCAATTCGGGAATTTCCTGTTTATGAATATGAGAAAGCGGAACAAGATACCGGTCATCCTTATGCCTTTTCATGAGGTCAATCAGATCAGAAAACAGTCCGTTCCCATAAAAAATCTTCCGCTTCCTGTATACGATGTATTTCTGCAGGTAAAAAGCGGCCGCCTCCGAGATACAAAAATATTTCATCGTATCGGGAACCGTGATCCTCATCTCCTGGCAAATCCTGAAGAAATGATCAATGGCCGTACGACTTGTAAAAATGACCGCCGTGTGATCCAATATCTGAACCCGCGTCTGCCGGAATTCTTTGGAAGACACTCCTTCCACCTGGATAAATGGCCTGAAATCCACCTGAACACACATTTTCTCTGCCAGATCAAAATAAGGGGACTTTGCAGACTCAGGCTGCGGCTGTGATACTAAAATTTTCTTGATTTTCAAGGATCTATTATTTTTGTTATTGCACTGTAATTATCCCAGCATTAATTTGCAGATAAATAGTAATGGTAATATTTCAAGGGTACAAAGGTACAAAATCAAATAAAATATTGAAAATTGTTTCCTCAATAATATTTTAACGCCCCGTAAGATCAGCAAAATGTAAAAAAGAACAGTAAAAAAAATCCCGCCATAGATCACCCAGACAGGCTCTGCCAGTGGCGTAAAGGCAACAATGAGGCTCACCGGCAACAGAAATAATCCCAAAATCCGGTTGTAATTATTCATATTAAACAGATATTCAGCGGTCTCCTGAACATTTCGGCTAATGCTTCCCTGCAAGGTATAGACCAGTTTCTTCAACCCGAAATACAACAAAACACCCCCCAGGATGAACAGGTAGGCAAGGATATCAACCGAATGAAGCTCTATGTCAAAAATAGGCAATGCATGAAAAATAAACAGGCTGAATATCATATAAAACAAAATGTCAAGCCGGAAGGACGCATGTGCCAGACTCAAAGACCGCTCCCGGAACATCCGTGACGCGGTCATATAACTTACCGTTGCACTCAGAAACTGCCCCAAATACCTGTTAAAAAACAAACGGACCGACCCAAGCAGGATCAACGTGAAAATGAAAATACCCATCTCCCAGTCGGGCGTGCCCTGTTCCATCTTCCTTTCAGGCAAAATAATCCGAGGCTTCACCGGCTCTTCGGTCAGCCATACCACCTTCTCTGCCCGGATGGGAGGAATGAGCACCATCTCCGGAGCTTCCGCTCTGAAGACAAGCTTCTCCAGGGAACTCTGTTTTTTTAAAACGGGAATAAATTCTCTGTTGATCGTGTCTGTTACGCTCAGGGGAGGGACCCGAAGACCCTCCGGAGTCTCAAGCAATGGCCTGGAAACATGAATGGAGCCGGAAAATCGAATTTCAACTGCCTGATGAAGTTGCTTGAGCATCGTATCATTCCGTGAATCCTGTAACATTCCCTCCAAAATTTGAGCAAAAATAACGAATTCCCGGGTCAGATGCAAGACCGCTGCCGGCAGCAATTCAGCAAACATGGGAGTTCAGCCACCCGTCTTCTTTCTGCGCTTCCTGATCACCCTTTTCTTCGATCCCGGATTCCTGATAAAGAATCACTTACAAAATACAATAAAATAAACTGAAAAAATTAACTATCTATACATATATATTTGTGTATATTTTAATGTAATTTTTCTATT
>CAZANK010000061.1:0-12135 GCA_964486235.1 uncultured Prolixibacteraceae bacterium
CTAATGGATCCGCGCGAACTGCAAAATTTATTGAATCAGGGTGAAGGCTTACATGTTGAGTTTAAAAAAGCCCAGGACGGTGTGCCTGTTTCGGTTTATGATACCGTTGTATCATTTCTGAACAGGGAGGGAGGCGTGATCTTATTAGGCGTTTCTGACGATGGCGACATATTGGGTCTGGCCGATGAGATAGGTTCGGGTATCCGGAACATGCATAAGTATCTCAGGGTATATAGCGGAGCGAGACCCTCTTTTACAGAAGGAGACTCCTTCGTTAGCGTTTTGCCCATGCATGCATTTCAGGTTCAGGACAAATATCCGCTTTATCTTGGACTGGCACAAATTAGCGAGGATGAACTGGGCGCTGAACGTATTGGCATATTGAAGGATGTTTCATTGAATCTTGATTTTAAAGATATTACCAGTCATTACGATCTTGCTCTTACCCTCATCAGAAAGTGGTCGAAAAACAGCGAAAAGCTACATCAACTAAGATTCGAAGAATTAAAAAAAGTGGGGGGTTCTTCCCAAAAAAGTGGGGAGTTACAAAAAAAATCAGCATTGATTGTCAGTGATTTAAAAGAAAGTCTTTCCAAAAAAGTAGGGAGCTCCTCCCAAAAAAGTGGGGAGCTCCTGAAAAAGCGATCCCGGATAATCCTTAGCTCGCTCCTGTTAGCTCTCGTGCCGGTCAATATCGAAACGATGGTCGGTACCCTCGGCTATAAAAGTAAAGACAGGTTTAGAGATGATTATTTAAACCCGTTAAAGAATAATGGCTTGATTACCTATACTATCCCGGAAAAAGCGAATGACCCTTATCAAGCTTATCTGATTACTCAACGGGGGAAAGATTTCTTAGGAGGTAATTCTGTATAGCAGAAAGATACGTGGTGACCTTTTCGACCGATATGAATTGAAAAACCCTTATCACATGAACTACTTGGGAAATAAAGACATATTAAAAAATCACAAAACAGCTTTTCTCTGCTCGCGTCAATGTACGGCACAAGTTGTTTTAAAAAGTTTTGACTGGGCCAGAGAACAACGGGAAGCAAAAAATTGCATTATATGTGGCAACCACTCCCAAATCGAGAAAGATGTTTTTGGGATTTTGCTTCGGGGAGACCAACCTTTAATTCTGGTTTTGGCCAGGGGCATGAAAACCCGGTGGGAACCTGCGATTGAAGCAGCAATAGAAAAGAACAGGCTTTTGGTGATCAGTTCTTTTCCGAAGGAAGTCAAGCGAATAACCAAAGAAACAGCCGAAATGAGAAATGAAAACATTTTGTCGTTGGCCGATGAAATCACCATAGGTTATAAAACACAGGGAGGCCAATTGGAAAAGTTATTGTTAAATCATACTTTTACGGCATTGTAGGGCAGGGTGAAACGGGAGAGCTAATAAAACAGTATTCCCTCATTCATTACATTGAGACAGAGCGGAGTTTTAAACGGGCGATTCTCCCATTGTTTACGCGTTCGAACAAGATATTGAACGCTTTAAAGAACAAGGTATTCATTCGCTGAATGACTAAATCGGAAATCCGGGATGTGTAACCCGCAGATTGGAGATTGCATAAAGCGGAATGATACGGATCTGATTATGAGGGTAAAAACTGTCGCTATTTTCCGAAAATCCAAGTCGTGTGTTCAGGATATTTCCCGAAAATCTAAGGCGAGAGATAGACAATAAAAGTCGGTCGTAAAGAGTATCTTATCTTCGACGGACAAAATATTCAGCGAACCTGCTGAATGTCCGGGCGCCTCAATTAACCTTACTGTCAAATCATCCTCAACCTTATTCTTTTTCAGAAAGTTTTAACTTTAGCTCTGATTACTATGTAACTAATAAAGAGAATCGTGCACACTGTTTCAAATAATTTTATTCCCGGACATGAACAGTAATATGACAGAGTATTGGGAATCAAGTTACAGGGAAATGCAGACCTTGTGGGGATTTGAACCATCAGATTCCGCAATCTTGTCTAAGGATTTTTTTCTTGTCCATAAAGCAAAGGAAATTTTGATTCCGGGAATTGGATATGGAAGAAATGCAAAGATCTTTTGTGATGCAGGATTTAACGTAACAGGAATAGAGATTTCAAGAACTGCGGTTGAACTGGCAAGGAATAAAAATGAGCTCGATACAAGAATTTTCAATGGCTCGGTTACGGAGATGCCGTTCGATAAAAAAGTAGATGACGGAATATTTTGTTACGCTTTAGTTCATTTGTTAAATTCCAGGGAAAGGAGAAAGTTTATTCAGGATTGCTTTAATCAACTAAAGCCAGGCGGATACATGATTTTTACAGCTGTTTCAAAGAAAGCATCCATGCATGGAAGTGGAAAACAACTAAGTAAATCGGTTTGAAATAATGAAAGGATTGAGGGTGTTCTTTTACGGGCCGGATTCAGTAAAGCGGGAGTTTGGAAAATATGGGTTAACAGAGTTTTCTGAAATCGATGAGCCAATAAGACACATGGAGAATGAACCACCCTTAAAATAGGGTTACTCCTGAGAAAAGCATTTTGCCTTATTTCAATGAAGGATTCAGAACAAATCTATCGCGACGTCAATCAGAAATTTTTTAATTTCAGATTCGTCAATTGAAGGTCCAATAAATTCTACCGGTTCGGTAAAGTCGATGTCATCAAAATAACTTAGTTGAGCCCTGAATAGTTTTTCGGAAAATAACTGGCCGAAGAGAAGTGTTGCTCTTTCAGTAATTTGACTAATGGGAAAATGGTCTTTCAGGATGAAGTACATATCCACGTAGTCTTTCCATTTAGATATTCGCCCCAAGGCATAAGCTTTCATTGCCGCAAGATCGATTAATTCCGGTAAACGCAAAATATCTTCCAGGGTCTCGGGGGCGCTGATTTTAAAGGGGTATTGGTAAAAAGTAAATTTCACATCATGAATGGTCACGTTCAATTGTTCGGTTACTCTTCGGGTAACGAGATAAGGGTAATTAAATTCTGAAATTTTATCAATAATACTTTTCGGTTTAATTGCATTGAATTTAAACAAATCAAAATCGATCGATCTTCGGTGGCCGATATGCAACGCGATGGCAGTTCCACCTACCAGATAAAATTCTTTTCTGAATTGCTTTACAAGGGGTAAAAGTCCGGTTTGATTTTGATTAAATATTATTTTGTGCATATTTGTTAAATAGTAAGGAGAAGAAATGGTAGATTTCAGGATAATAGTTCATTTTTTTTCTACCCTGCACATTGAAAAATATATTGGATAATTGCTCCATACCCATCACCCTGATAAGTTGTTTGACATCGTCCATATCTCCATAATTCAGAATAGTTTCAACCATCAATTCCTTACTGATATCTTCTTTTTTGTCCTCGGGTATGTACCAGAAAAGATTACCATGTTCGCGAATAAATTGTTTTATTTTGGGGCTGTTCATACCAACCAAATTTATTCAAATATACGAAATATTGAGGAATTACAATTGGACCTTCATGGCATGAAATAACAGAAAAACTTGAATTGATCGGAATGCAAAGGGCAGGCGAGGCTGTGGCCTTTACGCTGAAGGAAATGACCCGCTATGCCATGCCGGGCATGACAACCAAAGAGCTTGACGGGTTTTGGGCCGACAACGGTGGTTCGTTTGTGCTGGGTGAAGATATTCATCACCATCAGGAACTGGTGAATGCTTTAAAATTCATTTTAAAAGAAGCGATCGATCACATCAAGGGCGGCGTGCGTATTTACTTGCGTTGTTGCACTCCTACTGAAAGTTGTTGAGAAGTAAACTGACTGGGAAGGGGTGAACAAAACGGCCCGTCAAATAGGAGGGCCGTTTTGTTCATTAGTATTGATTTTTAAGAGATTGCCTAAACTCGGCTGGTTGCGCTTTTAGCGCTCCGTCTTGCCCGAACGTGGGACTGTATTTCCCCGATGGGATATCGGTAATGGTGTAATAGTTACAGTTCCTGGCAACCACAATTTCTTTGGTAAGCGCGGTGGCCAGCATACTGCCCACAAGGTCTCCCAGAATATTTCCGCTACTCACGGAAGTATTCAGCGTGATATCGCCTGTGCGATGGAACAAAATCTCGTCGGTTTTGGTCGATTTCAGCAAGTATTCGATCTTAACATTGATCTGCGAGGCGATGGTTGTTTTATTCCATTCGTGGATGGTCGTAAATAACACCGCATCAACACCGAATAACTGACCCGCCTGTTTCATCGAGTTGTTGATGAACAGTTCGGCGTCATAGGCGCTTTCTTCCTTTAAAATTTCCATCGACAGAAGCGGAGGCATCACATAGTAGCCCCGTTGGGTGAATGGTTGGCACAGTGAACTGTAAAAGAGTTCTTTGGCCTCTACTTTGGTGCTTTTGTTAATGGGTGGCATCAACAATACCGCGAGGGGTTTTTCCTCGTAGATGTTATGATAGGCTTCGGATTTTGGCAATAATTTCGCGTCGGAACAACTGGCAACCGCGATTGCTGCAAAAGCAAGGTAACGTATTTTTTTCATGCGTGTATTTTTTATGTTTTAATGTCGCATGGAATTCGCATGATGGTCAAATGGTCATTTCAATTTGGCGCTTCAGCGAATCATGCTCATTTCATTCTTCAAATCGGTTAATAATCCGGTCAATGAATGGTTTTGATTCCGGGTACAGCAGGGTTTCCTTCATCAGAAGTTCTTTGCCTTTGGCGATTTCTCCTTTCCGGATCAGGATGTAGCCGTAGTCGGCACAGACTCCCGGAGGTGGCGCCTTGCGTGTCCCGCCTGGTTTTTGAATCAGTTTTTCGTAAATCTGAATCAGGTTTTCTGTACTTTGCCCGTCGGCAGTTTTTGTATAGGCATAGACCGCATCGTCGTATCCGCGAAAATTGTAAAGCGGCTTTTCAGTGGCACACGAGAAGGCAGTCAACGCAAAAATGACAATCAGAAGGTGCTTTAGCGATTTCATGGAAGGACAATTTTTTTTGTTTCTTGCAGCCCGAGGAAAATGTTCTCATCACTTAAGATTTTGTCTCCCGAGACTACCTGAATCTGGTGTTTGCCTGGTGTAATCGCCACCGGATGCGCTTTCCGGATCGCTTTCAGTTTATACACTTTTTCAACAGGGTGACTGGTCCCGTCAACAATTACCGCCACGTTTTCGTATTTCTGCCCGTTTGTGACGACAACCACAAACGACGAATTATCCTGTCCTGCAGAGCGGGTGCTGTACATGTGGGGACCACAGGCAGCAAAGGCAAACAGGGCAAACATAAGAACGACAATTTTTTTCATATCTTTATTTTTTTTCAACAATGTAATACTTCTCTAACGAGCCTGTATCGATCGTTCCGTCGACTAAGGAAGCAATGGAGATTTCATCCTCAGGGGTTGAACCCATCGTCTGGCCGATCCGGACCGTGCCTGCCGTTTTGCCCGGAAGCTCAATATGAAGTCCGGTTTGCGGATTTTTCACCATTTTACCTTTCTCCATGACGGTGAAGGTATCACCTTCTTTTATGCCTTGCGACTTACCGCCCGAAATGATGTAGGTGCCGTCTTCAACGGAAAGAATGTACGCTTTCCAGGGCTTGTCCATACAACTGTTAATGATGTTTTCAACCAGCTTTGAAATTGCTGCCGAAATGGCTTTATCGGATAAGGTCGCGTCAAAATCGGCTGTCTTCCCAAAACCCATCACGCGCTTGTCCTCGGCTGCAGCTTCACCCTTGGCTTCGCCACTGTAGATGATAATGCCGGTCGACACATCGACCAGCCGCACACTGACACCTGCTTCAACAATTTGTTCCTTGCTGCTCGAAAAAACCTTTTGGGTGCCGATGTTTTTACGTCCATATTCGGTGATTGAACCAATAATCAGGTAGTCGGCGCCAATGTTTTGCGAAAAGCCGCCGCTGGTATTCAGTTCGTTTACGATTTTGTCGTAGTCCTGGCGTTCAATTAAAAGAAATTTTTCCGAAGCAGCCAGCCGGGTTGACAAAATATCGCCCGCTTGCTTTCCCATAGGATCATTTTCTTTGTCATAGAATACGCTTTTCGCATACTGGGTTTCGTTTGAAAAACGCCCGATAGCGACTTTCCTTTTCAGCGCCATTTCCGATTGTGCATAGCCGGAAATGCTTATCACAAGCATGACAAGGATAAAAAGGGAGATGGATTTTTTCATAAAATGCCTATTTGAATTTATTAATAAATCATTGTGAATAAAGGAAAAACCTGGTTGAATAAATATCTTTGCATGAACCCAGACTTCTATGGTGTTTTACAGGTTTGTCCGGAACGTCTTTGTTTTCGCCCATGCAAGTTATACAAAAATCGGGTGTTGTGACACGAACGACACAGAAAATTTACAACTTATGCGTGCATCAACCAAACAGTCCCGACCATCAGTTCGTTCCCGATATCATCTTTTGTCTTCCGGAATGTACCGGAAAAGATGATTGTGCTGGCGAATGAACTGGTTTATTTCAGGACTGCCCGCCGCGAGATTTCAGTACTTCCCGCTTTACTCGGTCATTTTCAGTTCGGTTGGTTTTACCACCCAATGCAGTTGTTGAAGGGGCTTACGGGTGCGGATCCCGATAATGCCAAACACTTCTTGTCCAGGACGATAGATCATGGCGTTTACCTGGAATTTTTTCAGTTCTTTGCTTAGGTTGAAGTTGGCCGTTTTGCGCTTCTTTTCCTCTGAATCGGCAACGATCGCCGAGATTAAGGGTGGGTCTTCGTTTGGATAACCATCGTTGTAACGGTCATCGTCATCTTCTTCGAGCTCGTTCCAGAAAACGGATTCGATCAACACGAACGGGATTGCCAGAAACAAACCGGGTGAATGGCGCTGACGAACTTTCCGGGCAAGCCATTCGTTTTGCACGATTTCGATCGGTTTATCACCATGAAAGAGCTGCAACTGCGTGCCGTGGATCGGCCGTTTGCCATTGTTGATCAATTTTACAGCGATCACCTCGATGTTTTTCCTCCTGGCCCAGCGGTCAGCCCGCTTGTTGCCCGTCAGCTTTAACACCTGGTCCGCGTAGCTGAAATCAAGTATCGTGTCAAACTGACTTGTTTGAAAGGGCCACTCACGAATGCCGGTGATCGGTTTATGCTGGGTGGCGCATGAACACAGCATAAGAAGAAGCAGAAAACAATTAACTCGACAGGGGATCATGATGGTTTATGTTTTGTACAAATCTAAAAAGATTTAGAATAATTTTGTTAAAGCTATTCCGGAGATCACTTGTTATCATAATGCCCAAGGGCCGCTAAAAGCAAAACGGTGACCTTTTGTTCTTCAACAATATAAACGAGCCGGTGTTTTTTTGTAATTCTTCTTGACCATTGTCCCTTTTTATTATATTTCAAAGGTTCGGGACAGCCCGTCCCGGTGTATGGATGTTCTCTCAGTTCGTCGATGAGGAGGTTAATCTTTTCCAACACGGACTTTTGTCCAGCCTTTTTGTGCACTTGTATATCCTCAAGAAATCTGTCAGAGTATTCAATTTCATAATGTTCTTTCATTTCGTTTCATATCAATCAAGATCCAAAAATTTTCTTTTGATCTTCTTTTGACAAACGATGCATTTTACCGGTTTTGGCTTCTTTAATGGCTCTGTTCAGGTGTTCAACATTCCTTTTATCCGCGAAGAAAAGATCCCCGGAGGGAGAGATTTCAAAAGGGTTACACCGATGTTGTTCCGGGATGTCCAGGAATTGCTTTAACCAGTCTTCGTCGAGAAGTGTTTTCTCCGGAGAATCTGTAACAACCAAACGAATATATTTTTTCCCTCTCTTCACTGCAACCTTTTCTTTTTCTGCCAGTTCAAAATAAGCTTTTGTCTCACTTCTGAACTCCCTTGTTGTTAATATTTTCATGTGTTTACTTTTTCAATTAAATCAAGTGTAATTTTCGTACTAAGCTTATTATCTACTAATTAGGGTATCAACGCATGGAACTCGCCAAAATAATCATTCACTTGTGTGAGAGGTAAAGCTCTCATGGCTCGTTTCATCTCACTGTAATTGATGTGTACACATTTGTATCCTTAATCGTGTACAAATATAATTATTTTTTCGAATAGAACAGATTTTGAAATGCAGGGGAGAACAACTTTTTTACGCTCAAATCGAGAATAGCAGTATTGGCAGTCGCGGAAATTCACTCCTTTCCGGTTTGCTCCGGGATTTTCAGTTGGTTTTACCACCCAATGCAGTTGTTGAAGGGGCTTACGGGTGCGGATATTCTTCGATCTCTTTGCAAGTTAGTGCAGATTTTATTCAAAATCAGAGCATCCCGCGAACATATCGAAGCGAGATTCTGAGAAAATGGATGACTGTTTGCGATAAGCCGTACATTCGAGTGAATTTGTGCAGACAATTCCCGGCAAAGTTTTTAATTTTGAACGAATCGCTTGTGCTGAAAAAAAAGGATTATCATGCCAGAAGATTACCCTGTTTCAAACGAATACTTACTTTCCGAGCTGCAGTCCGGACAAGAACGCGCTTTTGACTACCTGTTCCGAAGCTATTATAAGGCGCTTTGCGCCCAGGCTGTTTCTTATGTTTCGGAATTAGACACTGCGCATGGCCTGGTGCAGGATTGCTTTGTCAAACTATGGGAAAAGCGCGCCGATCTTGCTGCTGTCAAAAATCTGAACGCTTATCTTTCGCTGATGGTGCGGAACCACTGTATTGACTATCTCCGGAAAGAAAGGGCCATGGAAAAGCTTCACCGGAAATCCCAGGCTGACCAGGCAAGCTACACCACGGGTGAAGCCTTTCTTTACCGTGAGTTTGAAGAAAGACTGGTGGCGGTTTTGGCCTCCCTTCCCGACCGGACCCGCATGGCGTTTGAATACAGTCGTTTTGAAGAACTTTCCTATGCCGAAATTGCAGGCCGGATGAACATCTCTGTGAAAGCGGTGGAAGCGCTTATTTCCAGGGCGCTCCGGATTTTCAGGCGTGAACTGAAAGATTACCTTCCGGTCGCGGTCCTGCTGTATAAAATGATGCATCATTAAGCCTGGATGACCGTCCATTGAAAGTTGATCTTTCCGCTAAAAAAAAATGAGCCGGTGACATAGGGTCTGATCAGCTTAGCTTCGTCTGATCAGTACAGACTGAAAAAATGAAGATCGATAAAAAAACAGAACGCATTCTTGCCAATTCGATTCTGGGACGTATCAGTCCGAAGGAGCGGGCGCAACTGGAAGCCTGGATTGCGGCATCTCCCGAACACGGAAAGGAAGTGGAAGCCTATCGTCAAATTTGGGAGAAATCGAAGAGACTGGTCTATGGGGAGTCGATCGACGTGGAATATTTTTTAAAGAAAACGAAAAGGCGGATTTCTGGGTTCCACCGAAAAAGGTGGATCAATTCTATCAGGCAGGCGGCTGCCGTTTTATTGCTGACGGTGGGTTTGACCGGGTTGATCCAGTATGTGCAAACGCAAAATCAAAAGGCGGATGGTGACGGACAGGGCTGCATGGAGGTGAAAACAGCCTGCGGGATGCAAACCAGTTTCACACTGCCCGACGGTACCGAAGTCTGGCTCAATTCGGGAAGCATCCTGCGCTACCCCGGGTCGTTCAACAACAGGCGAAACCGACATATTGAACTGAGTGGAGAGGGGTATTTCAAAGTGACAAAGAATGCGGGTCAGCCATTTATCGTGAAAGCACAGGGGATTGCTGTCAAAGTACTCGGCACCGAGTTTAACGTATCTGCTTATGACGATTTTAACGCGTTGACCGTAGCCCTTGAATCGGGGGAAGTAAGCATTTTCAGTAACACGGGTGATCAGCAGAAAGAACTGCTGGTGATGCGCCCAAACGAAGTGTTTGAATACAACAGGGAAGAAAATCGTTTTTACCACATCCGGGAACAATCGCTCGAAAAACACACGGCATGGAGGAACGGCGTCATCATGTTTTATGGTGATCCGGTTGAAACGGTGGTCCATAAACTCGAAAAATGGTACAACGTGGAAATCAGGCTCGCGGATCAGGAGCTGACCCGGTACCGCTTCACGGCGACGTTTGAAAATGAGTCCATCGACCAGGTCTTAAACCTGTTAGGCATGTCTACACCCTTAACTTATAAGATGATCCCTGCAACGGAGAATCCGGATCATTCTTTTTCCAAAAGAGTCATCATCATATCGAACAAAAAATAAAAATGCCTATGAAATAAACCCGGCTTAAAAAAACTGGCAGGAAAATGTTGGAAGCACTTCCCTGCCATTACTTCACCTGAACGGATTATTCAGGCAAAAACTGGTTGTTAATTAAAACATTTCAAATTTATGGAAAAAATTGTAAAACAAACAGGAAATGATTTCCTGTTAAAAGTGTTTTTAACTATGAAGCTAATCGTTTTCATAATCTGTTTTTCGTCTTTAAGCACGCTGGCTACCGGGGTTTATTCCCAGAACGCCAGAATTTCGCTGGATATCAAGAATTGTTCGATTAAGGAGGTCTTAAAAGAAATCGAGAATTCAACGGAGTTCTACTTCCTTTATAACAACGAGCTGATCGATGTGGAGCGAAAAGTAGACATCCGTGTAGAAGAAGAATCGATCCGTAATGTGATCGATGTTTTATTCTCCGGACAACATACAGATTATTCAATTGCCGGCAGGCAAATCGTCATATTCCCGGAAGATTCCCCGGTGGTCGTCACGCAGCAAACCACGATCCGGGGCAAAGTGACCGATGTGAAAGGAGAACCTCTTCCTGGCGTCTCGGTCATCCTGAAGGGGACCCAGCAGGGAACCATTACCGACGTGGACGGGGCGTTTTTTTTCCCTCAGATGCCGGCAAACGCGGTGTTGCAGTTTTCATTTGTCGGGATGAAAATGCAGGAAATCGTGGTCGGGAACCAGTCCGTGGTCGATGTCGTCATGGCCGAAGAGACCATCGGCGTCGATGAGGTGGTCGTGGTCGGCTACGGTGTTCAGAAGAAAGCCAATCTCACCGGCGCCGTGGACCAGGTCACGGGGGAGGTTTTTGAGAACAGGTCCATGACGAATGTGACCCAAGGGTTGCAGGGAGTGATCCCTAATCTGAACATTTCATTGTCGGATGGCAAGCCGATGCGGACGGCCTCCTATAATGTAAGGGGTACCACCTCCATCGGACAGGGAGGAAGCGCTCTGGTACTGATCGATGGCGTAGAGGGAGATCCGGCGCTGCTGAACCCCAATGATATTGCCAGTGTGTCGGTTTTAAAGGATGCATCGTCTGCGGCCATTTACGGTGCGAGGGGCGCTTTTGGCGTTGTCCTGATCACCACGAAAATGCCGAGCAAGGAGAAAACCACAATTTCTTACAACGCTAATTTTTCAGTGAAGTCACCGACCGTTGTTCCGGATATGGTTTCCGATGCGTATCTCTTTACCACCATGTTTAAAGAAGCTTTTTTTGCCCATTATGATTATTCGCGTGTACCTTCCACCATCCATAAAGCAGTTGCCTACACGGAGGCCTGGCACAATGAGTTGGCTAACCGGCGACCTGGCTCCGGAAAACCGGAAGTTGAAACCGGAAGTAATGGTCAATACTTATACTATGCCAACACCGATTGGTATGATCTGCTTTATAAAGACAATTTATTTGCGCAGGACCACAATCTGACGATCCAGGGAGGCGGGAAAAAAGCCGATTTTATCATGTCTGGCCATTACCTGGATCAGGGGGGTGTATTTCGCTATAACAGTGATAATTATGAAATGTTTAACATCCGGGCAAAGGGTTCGGCCCAGCTTTATGACTGGCTCAAGGTTGAAAACAACATGGAGTATTCCCAGACCTTTTACCACAACCCGCTAACCGTTGCCGACGGGAATGTGTGGTACGGGCTTGAAGGCGAGGCGCAGCCCATGAGTCCGATGTTTAACCCGGACGGGACCCTGACCATGGCTGCCGCGTACAGTGTCGGCGATTTATGGTACGGGAAGAGCGGTACCGATTACAAAAAACGACAACTCCGGAATACCACGTCTTTCCTGGCTTCTTTGTTAAAGGATACCTGGAGGATCAACGGGAACATCACTTTCCGCAACCTGGACGGAGACGATGCTACCCGCCGTGTTCAGGTGCCCTATAGTAGCCAGGAAGGTGTGATCGCTTAC
>CAZANK010000062.1:0-11898 GCA_964486235.1 uncultured Prolixibacteraceae bacterium
TTACAGAGGGTCGACCTGTACCTTTTTTATAAATCCGTAACCAAATCCCGTTTTCACGGTCGTGATTCTCTTCCAGCCAGTTTCTCCAGTCTTCGGCTTTTCCAAAAGAAATAACGGGTAACTCATTTTTGTCATTTTGCGCTCCGTTTTCATGTACAAGAGGTTTTGCTGTCGTTTTTTTCATCACAGGGGGTTGTTTTTTATTAAACGATAACTTCAGATTATAACGAACCGTCGGGTCAAAAAGTTTTCGATTAGGAATAGCTCTCTATCAAGCCTAACAGTAAATTAGAAGGCCCTTTCACTGATTAGCTTGCCTGTAGCGGGATCGTATCTTTTCCAGGTTCCGGATTTTTCGCCGTTTGAATAATTCATCTCATAGATCAGCCTGCCCTGGTCGTCCCATACTTTCCATTCTCCGTGCTTTTTACCTTCCTTGTAGTTGGCAACAGCCACTCTGACCTCATTTTCGTTGCAGGTCGTCCAGGTTCCGTCCATCAGGTTGTTTTGATAGGAGCAAATCTCGTTTAACTTGCCGCTTTCGAAATAGATCCGGGTTTCCCCGTGTTTTAACCCGTCTTTCAGGCTCATGCTCATTTTGACATTCCCATTGTCGTAACGACTGGTATATGTGCCCGTATAGGGTTTGGAACCGGAATAATAAATGCCGCCCGATTCCCTGATGTCCTGGGCGAATGTATGGATCACGAAAAAAAAGATAAATCCGAAAAGTAATGTTAGCGTTCTCATGTTGGCCTCCGGTTTTGGGTTTATAAAAAAACCGCTCCTGCTCTCAGAAGCGGCGATCATCTTATGTATATGAAACGAGCATGAAAACCACAGCATTTGCCCGAGTTGATGTTTATATGCGAGTTCCATACGTCGATGCCCTTGAAAAAAGTAATGAAGTTTAGTACGCAAATTATACACAGTTAATTTGAAACGATAAACATATGAAAAAGCATGTCAACAACATAGTTTTTTAATGACTATGCAGTTTTCATGCTGTTTTTCTCTATGAACGTTTCGATGCTGTTTCGATTGAGCGAGCACACAGGCTGACTTGTCTGGACGTCGTCGGCCAAGACGAAACGAACAGTGAAAATCGAGAAACACCTGCTGGTGGTAGGAAGGGGGAAGCAATCTTTTCACAGAATACCCGTATGGGGAACAAGATCAGTTTGAATCCTTCATCAGGATATTCACCTGGTTTATGCTTTTTCCCAGCTTTAGATCCTGAACGGTCGACTTCTCATATGAGATATAAGATGCCGTCAATTCGTATGTTCCCGGTTTAATGTTCTTAAAGGCGTATTTCCCGTCAAAATCGGTATAAGCCACCTTATCGGTCCCGTTCAAGGCAACTTTAACGCCAACAAGGGTCTCGTTCGTCCGCTGATCGAGTACCTGTCCGCTGATCGTTGTCAGTTCACTGTGGTCGGCTGCACTTTCTTTTTTGTTTTCCTTTTTCCCTGCATACGTGAAAACAACACAGCCCACCAATAAAAAAGATAAGAATAACTTTTTCATTTTTTTCTGATTTTATACTTCAAAAGTAAGAGGGCGAAATTACAGAGGCGTTAAAGCACGATTAAAATTTGATTACAAAAAAAGTTCCGGCTTTTCAGGGCCGGAACTTCACAAATTTACGGGAATTGAAGTCAACACTTCAATTTATCTTAATTAGGTCAAAAGTTTATATTATAAAGAGGTAGGGAAGGTAATACCGGTTGCCATTGCATCAGGTAACCAGCTTGGTTTGGCTACTCCGTTGCCGGCGCCTGTCGCGCTTGCATTTTCACCGATCGTCAATCCGGTAACGGCTTTTGTTTGTCCGGTGGCCAAAGTGCCGAATTTCGCATTGGTCACGTCAATGTCTCCGGCTGTGATCCGGGCAGCGGCATTGGTATCGGTACCGTCTGTGAAGAAATAAGCCTGTTGCTTTGTTTCGGTTAATCCACCAATCACAATGTTGTCTATCGTTTGAATTCCGGCTCCTTCTTTCAGGTAATAGGGTTTTTCAGTCATTCCATAGACCGTCAGGTTGCTGAGTGTTGCTGTGGTCATGGGAGTGGCAGCGCCGTTATTTTCGCTGTTCGAACCTTCAATCCCCGATTTGGCTGAATTCAAGGCGTACCAGTATTGTCCGGTTCCTTTCCAGCCATCGGCAAAGTCGATGCCATCGTCACCGCTTTGATACGACATTAAATGGGATGCATTTACTGTTCCGCCGAAGAACTCCATACCGTCGTCACCGCCCATGTACGAAACAATGTAGTCGATTGTTGTTCCGGATCCGACACCAAAACAGGATATTCCGTTGAATTCTTTGGTTTCAGAGTATTTGTACCCGGTGTATTCCAGTCTCAGGTATTTAACTGAACCGGAATTATCATTTTCAACTGTGCCTCCGTATGCAAGGCCGGAGACTTCTGCGCCTGCGGTACCGCTGTCTGATTTATTTGTCGGGGCTTTCCCGCAAAGCACTAACCCTCCCCACGACTCGGTTGCTTTCGTTTCACTTGTCATAATGACAGGGCTTGTAGCCGTTCCGTTTATATTAATTTTACCTCCCTGGGCCACGGCGATATAGCGCACCTGGCTATTGGTCTGGGTGACGGCGGTGGCCTCAATGGTCGTTCCCGCCGGAATCGTAAGCGTTGCTCCGTCTTTAACAATGAGCGCTCCTGTCAGCATGTAGGTTTTAGTCGCATCGAGAGTTACTTCGTCTCCCGATTCAAGTTCTCCCTTAAAATCATTCGGATCAGCTACAAACACGTTGCCACCGTTATCATCATCGTCATCACTGCAACTGTTGAAACTTACAACAGCCAGTACAAGAATCATTAAAAATGCTAATTTTTTCATTGTTTTCAAGTTTTTAATTTACATTAAAATTTTTCATAAGATGTTAAAATCCGTAAGTAAGGCCAAGGCTTATCTTTGTCCCGTTCTTGTAGGAGCGGACCAGAATATCATTGGCATTTTCCTGAAATCTTTCAATTGCCGGGTCTAAAATGTTTTTTGCAGAGAAGCTGATCCCAAGTTTTTTAAGTTTTGAAACGACTACGAAATCGAGGGTATGAAAGGCTTTGTCAACCTGATTCCCTACTGCCGAATAGCCGATCAGGAACAGGCGGTCTGAGGTGTAATTGTAAACCACCGCCGGCGTGAGGGAATGGTTCTGATTCCATTGCAGGGTATAACTCAAGCTTGCGTTGGCTATAAACGGAGCTGCCCCCTGCAATTCCTCTTCGTCCTTGTCAAAGTCGGAGTACACATAGTCTGTTTCTTTGTCCACCTTTTCATTGTCCAGTTCCTGATTAGTATGCATCAAGGTCACATTCCCCCAAAACGATAGTTTGGACGATTTTGGTCCGCTATTGAAGGTCAGCAAATCTTTTCTTGCTTCCAGTTCCAGCCCGTACAGTTTGGCCCAATCGCCGGTATTGGCATAGGTGAATTCGTTTGAGGAGGAAGCCATAACAAACTTGTTCATCGGATCTGTGATATATTTCCCAAAGACTGCTGCGGAGAAAAGTTCTGAGCTTTTTGGGAAAAACTCCCACTTCAGGTCCACATTATAGGCCCTGGAGGGATACATAAACTCGTTTCCAAAAGTCGCATCGGTCGTACCCTCGAAGAGAAAGGGCGCTGTTTCCTTAAACTGCGGTAAAGTATAGGTAATCCCGGATGAAAGCCGAAGATTTGTTTTATCGTTCAGCCCATATTTGAACGCCAGGCTGGGAAATACATCGAATTCGTTAAATTCTTCTTTGCCAGACCGAAGTGTCGTGTTAAACTTGATTTTCTGACGCACATGTTCAGCTCTGAGCCCTGCCGAAACCAACAACCTGCCGCTCAAATTGTAATCGACATTGACCATACCGGCATGGATACGCTTTTCCCCGTCATAGGTCGACGGAATAATCAGATCGGGGCTTGTGGTTCTTACTTTGAAATATCCGTTTTGCAGGTTCTCCTGATTAAAGTATGCATCGATATCCAAACCCTTTGAATCGATTGCCTGGTTGGTAACAATTTCGTGATAGAATTGGGTGGCAATGAAATTTCTGTCTTTGTATTTCCCGGAATAGCCAATCGTTAACCTTCCCCGGGAAGTCTGATCGTTTACAGGTGATCCAAACAGATAACCGAAGCTTATGTTCCCGGCATATTCATCTTCTGTGAGTTCGTGAAAGTACCGGTTATTATTGGCATGGTCGTTGGTTGCAAAATAGAGCTTATCCGGCTCATTGTCGTTTTCGTGATTCAGCGTATTGTGCCTGCGGTCGGGGATTGTATTGAAAATGTGATTGTACGCCACACCCCATTTTAGCTCCATTTTCTCATCGATGGTATGTTCACCCAACAATTGGTTTACGAGGGCTGTTGTTCTGATAAATTCAAAACGGCGAATCAAACCGTCGTTTTCAGCGACATCCCTCACATAAGCATTGCCGAAATTTTTAAGGCTTTCGTCGGAGGTGTTCATCAGTACCGAATTGAAATAGTAGCTGCTGTTTGTCCGCGAATAACTCAGGTTGAGCAAACCGGTCGTCTGTGTCTGGTAATTGTATTGCTCGCCGTCAAATTCTTTCTTCCTTTCACCGTTGGCGTTGTACTTCCCCTCAAAGAGGTCGCTGTATTTAAATTCGTTTTCGAAGGAAATAGTGGCAAATGCGGTCAGAGAAGAGTTTGCCGGATTGAACGTTTTTCCGCCCGAAAGGGACAGTCCGGTATGCGGATGGACATGCTGTTCTTTGGGATTCCATCTGTTTTTGAAAATGCGGTAAGGTGACAGGGACGTGGGGGTCGATTCGCTGTAGAAACCAAGAAATCCGGGTCCGTCTTCCAGGTAAAACTGGTCGGCGCCAACAGCCTGCGTGTTCATCCCTGTTTTTAACCCCATTTTAAAGAAATCTTCGCCCTCATGCTTTTTGGAGACAATGTTGATATTGGCGCCTGCAAAATCGCCCTGCATCCCGGGGGTGAAGACTTTCTCCACACTGATGTATTCAATGACGTCGCTTGCGAAAAGCGCCAGATCGAGGTTTTTGTTTTCAGCATCGTTAGATGGCAACGGTAATCCGTTTAAGGTAGTGGTGTTATAACGGTCGCCGAGGCCGCGGATATTCAGCGTTTTTGTTCCTTCCTGTTTCGTAATCCCGGTAAATTTCGTAGCTGCTGAGGCCGCATCCGACACGCCTTGTGCAGATAGTTGACGGGCGCCGATCGATTCTTTGCTGACAGTTGCGTTCTTCTGGTCCAGCAGCAATATGGACTCGGATTCGCGATTGGCTTTGGCGACCACTCTTACGTCTTCTATCTCGACAGTTGACTCTTTTAGCGCAAAGTTAATTTCAAGGTTCTGCTTCGGACCTATGCTGACTTTTTCCTTGAGGATTGTTTCATAGGAGATAAATGAGCAACGGATTGTATATGTTCCCGGTTTAATCCGTTCGATCCGGTAAACCCCGTCAAAGTCAGTCACCGTTCCTGTAGTTGTACCCTCAAGCATCACCGTGGCCCCGACCAAAGGTTCCTTTGTTTTTAAGTCTGTTACCAAACCTTTTATCGTTGCTTCCTGTTGGGCAAACGAGAACAACGAAATACCCAGAAACAGTTGTAAGATTATTGTTTTTTTGATTCCCATAAATTTGTTGATAACTGTTACTTCGTTTAAAATCAGTTTTCATGTGATTTTAAAATCCATGTGCATATTTCCGCGCTGATTTGATTAGTTTAATGTGGGGCCGGAGAGTCTCCCGGTGAATAGCAATCATGATCAAAGCACTACCAAATAAATTGGCTATATTGTTTCCCGTATTCATGTTTTATATTCTGTCTTATCAATTCCCGATACGAAGTACGGATTCTAATATTGCAAATCGATTACAGATCATTTACGCTTGTATTACATTTTAGCGGTATTGCGGATGGGGTGAGAAAAATGAAAAAGGCTCAAGGTCGCTGTTTTGAATGCCAACGTCCTGAGCCCGGATCCGGAATTTCGTATGCGGTCTATGTGCCTTTGTGGTTCGTGAGAAGGTTATTTTTTGGACAGGGAAAAGAGAAATTCCAGTCCGCCTTCGGCGCGGTTTCGCACTGAGATTTCGCCCTTATGTAACTGAACGGCATTTTTGACGATGGCCAGCCCCAGGCCGGTTCCTCCTTTTGAGCGGGTACGGCCTTCATCGATGCGGTAAAAGCGTTCAAATATGCGGGCAAGGTGTTCTTCGGGAATACCTTTCCCCGAATCGGCATAACTGAAATAATAATACTTTTCGTCTTCCAGGTATTGCCGGATCTGGATGGTTGTCCCTGAACCGGCATAATTCACCGTATTTTCGATCAGGTTCTGGAAGACCGATGCCAACAGGCTGTCGTTGCCGTAAACCACTACCTGCTCCGGAACCTGGAACTGGACCTGGATGTTTTCTGAACTGAGCCGGGATTCCAGATTCTCGATGACGTCTTTGATGAGCGGGCGAAGCCTCGTTTCTTTAAACTCAAACAGCTCGCCGGCGTCTTCGATGTGACTGAGGAGCGCAATATCGTTGATCAGGGCATTCAGCCGCTGGGCTTGGGCAAATGCCCGTTCAACAAAGTAATCCAGCTTTTCGGGCGGCATGTTCCGGTTATTCAGGATGGTTTCCAGGTAACCTTTCACGGAGGCCAGCGGGGTTTTCAGTTCATGCGCGATGTTTGACGTCAGTTGTTGCTTCATGAGTCGCCTCTTTTCGGGACGGGTAATATCTTCGATCACGACCTCAAAACTCTTATCGGCAAAAACAATACCCTGGACCCTGAAATAAAGCTCATTTTTTGTCAGTGTGATCTGTGCCTGCGGTAAGTCTCTCGGACTGATCACCACGTGCGGTTGAAGGTGCTCTTCCATTTTCAGGATCAATGGTCGGAATTCGGGAATGTCGAAGAACGCCTGCGCGGAGATGGTCGATTTTTCACTGATCAGGTTGATGTACTGAATAAAGTGACTGTTAACCAGTATTTTTTCCTTTTTCGACGAGAAGAACGCGACGCCTTCTTTCAGCGCGTGCAGGTGGTTATACAGGCGTTCTTTCTCCGCGATCAGATCATCTTTCGCGCGCTTCAGCCGGTCGTAGATCTTCACAATCTGCCGACGGATATCCCCGAATTCCGAATCCGGGAAATCAAGATTGGGATCAATATCCTCATTTCTGCCGGCACGCACGGCGAAGTCGCGCAGTTTAGTGATAAATTCCCCCAGCTTCCGCGTCACCAGGTACAAAATGAGCCACATGACCACGAACATCGACAGGATGAAGAAGAGGAACAGTCGTTCGGCCTTTAAAAAATTTTGAATCCGGATGTCATAGACCACGGCGCATCGTACGTAGTAGTCGCCGTAATAACGGGCGTAGTAATAAAATTCCTGTCCGGTTGAGGCTGATTGCCGGATGTTTGATCCCTTTCCTTCATACAACGACTTTTGAATTTCAGGCCTGACGAGGTGGTTTTCCAGGGTATTTACATCCGTGACAAAGCTGTCGTAGAGGACTTTTCCGCCATGGTCGATGACCGTGATCCGTTTGTTGGGTTCAGACACCAGGTACAACAGCGAGTCAAGCTGCCTGAAACCGTTTCGTTCGTTCAGATGATGCTGCTGAATGTACCGGTGGGTGATTTCGGCAATGTGACCGAGGGTCGTTTCAAGTTCGCCTGTGCGGTATCTCTTTTCCCGTTCAAACTGGAATAACAGGATGACCAGCGAGAATAAGGTAAATGCGGAAACGAAATAAATGAAAATCCTTTGCCGGTATGTTCTTTGTCCTGCCATGATTTTTTTCCTTTTTGCGCTTTCACCTTTCAAAACAATATCCATATCCCGAACGGCCTTTGATGGAACTGCCGTAAGCGCCGATCTTTTTTCGAAGACGGGCAATGTTGACATCCACGTTCCTTTCGGTGACGATCACGTCGTCGCTCCAGATCCGGTCCAGGATTTCCTGCCGGCTGATGAATTTTCCCTGGTTTCTCAAAAGCAGCGCCAGAATATCAAATTCTTTCCGGGTGAGATTCGCCGGTTGATCATCAACGCTTACCAGTTTTCGTCCCAGGTCCAGGATCAGGTTGTCCGACTGCAGGATGCCGGGCAGATCAGGATTGATCCGCCCTCTCTTCAGAATCGCCTTAATCCGGACGATCACCTCTTTGATCGAGAAAGGTTTCACGATATAGTCGTCACCGCCGACATTGAAGCCGGTGAGCAGGTCATTTTCGGAGGCTTTGGCTGTGAGGAAGATAATCGGCACCTCAAGCCGGCGTTCCTTCCGGATCATGTCGGCCAGTTTATAGCCGGACAAGCCTCCCATCATGACGTCGAGCAGGATGAGGTGATAATTCTCCAACGGTTTGTTCAGCGCGTCCTCGGCCGAGACCGCGGTATCAACCTCAAATCCTTCGCTGGAAAGGTTAAACTGAAGGATTTCCAGCAGATCTTGTTCGTCGTCGACAATTAACAGGCGTGGTGTCTGGTTCATTATTCTTCCAGTTTATGGTGTCTGATATCTTTTCCTTCGATGGCGTATATTGCTGCCTCTGCAATATTGGTCGCGTAATCGGCAATCCGCTCAATGTTTGACATCATTTCCTTGATCGTGACCATGCTGGTCAGCAAATGCCTGGTTTTCTCCTCCGATCCGGTTTTGTTCAGCAATTTCTTCAGCAACTTGTCGTTGACCTCGTCCAGGATGTCGTCGTTTTTGATGGTCCAGATCGCCAGTTCCCGGTCGTGTTGCATGAACGAAAGCAAAGACTGGCGCACCATCCTGGCGCTCAGAATGGCCATGCTCGATAAAACTTCGCTGAACTGGTTATACAATTCCGGCGTCTTGATCCGTTTAATGAAATGACAGATATTCAAAACAAGATCGCCAATCCGCTCCACGTTGATCAGGATCCGGTAACAGGCCATGATCCGGCGCAGTTCCGAAGCCATGGGCTGGTGGAGCACGATCGTGTTGATGATCTTGTCGCTCAGTTTCACTTCCGCCTTGTCGATCTCCTTTTCGTTGTCGCCGATCGTGTGCATGACGTCGTCCGATATTTTCAGGTCGCCCGAAGTCAGCAGTTGCTCCAGGTGGTCGAGCTGTTCCAGCACCAGGTTGGACAGCCGTTCAAAATCGGCTTCTATTTCGCGGAGTGCATCATCTTTTTTTAGGGTCATCGTCGTCTTTTTTTAGGGTTATCCGGAATATCCCTCAACCGATTTTTCCGGTTAAGTACTGTTCAGTTCGTGGATCCCCGGGATTGGTAAACATGTTTTTTGTTTTGCCGTACTCAATCAGTTCACCAAGATACATAAATAAGGAGTAATCGGAAATACGTGCTGCCTGCGACATGTTGTGCGTCACCAGGATAATGGTATAATGCTCTTTCAGTTTGACCAGAAGGTCCTCAATCTTTGAGGTGGCGATCGGGTCAAGCGCCGAAGTCGGTTCGTCGAGCAGGATGATCTCCGGGTTGAATGCCAGGGCGCGGGCGATGCAAAGCCGTTGTTGCTGACCACCCGAAAGGAAGTTGCCTTTTTTGTGAAGCGAGTCCTTCACTTCCTCCCATAGCGCCACATCTTGCAGGGAACGCTCAACGATCCCGTCTTTTTCTTTCTTCTTCAGGCGGATGCCGTTTAGCTTGTAGCCGGCCACCACGTTGTCATAGATGCTCATGGTCGGAAAAGGGTTGGGGCGCTGGAAAACCATCCCCATGGTCCGGCGTACTCTGATGGCCGGCATGTCAAAAATATTCTGATCATGAATAAGCACTTGTCCCTGCATGGATATGTTTTCATAAAGCTCGTGCATCCTGTTCAAGGCCCTTAACAAGGTACTTTTCCCGCAGCCCGAAGGTCCCATGATGGCAGTCACCGTGTTCTTTTTGATGTCGACAGAGACATCCCTGACCGCCTGATTCCTGTCGTATGCGACCGTAAGGCTCCTGATGGAAAGGGCCGGATTTTTTATTGCTGCAATCGTTGTTGTGATCATGGCTATTTTCTTTTTAACGCGATCTGCCTGGAGATGATGTTTAACAGGAGGATCAGGATCATCAACAGAAGCGATGAACTCCAGATCAGTCCGACCATATTGGGGTCGTTGTAGAACTCCCAGATCAGCAAGGGGATGGCGCTTGTCGGTTCAGTAATGTCAAGGTTGATGACGCTGCTTCCCAGGGCGGTGAGCATCAGCGGGGCGGTTTCACCCAGGATGCGGGAGATTCCCAGCAAAATTCCGGTCAGCAGTCCGCTGAACCCTGTCGGGATCAAAACCCTTAAGATCACCTTGTGATAGGGCGTGCCCAACGCCAGCGCTGCTTCTTTCAGCGCGACGGGGATCATCTTCAGGGTTTCTTCGGTGGAACGCACGATCATGGGCAGCATCATGACGGAAAGGGAAACGCTGCCTGCCAGGGCCGAAAAGCCCATCGTGACATGTTTCACGATCCAGAGATAAGAAATCAGTCCAAGGACGATTGACGGAACGCCCTGGAGGATTTCGGCAATATTCCGGGTCACGTTGGCCAGGAATTTCCCCTGATTTTCATACAGGTATATTCCCGTGAGAATGCCCACGGGAATGGCGATCAACGAAGCCATGATGATCATCAGGAAGGTGCCGGTGATCCCGTTGGCAATTCCCCCGGGAATCCGCTCGCCGCCGGCTACGGCGGTCATGGCCGCAAAGGTGTCGGGCGTATTTTCAATGAGGAAGGCCAGGCTGATTTGACGGTACCCTTCCATCACAAGCTTGTAAATGATCAGGAGGATGGGTGAGGCCGTCAACAGGGAAAGGACCACCACCATGATCATCCACAGCTTATCCTTCCGCATCCTGAAGGAAGACCGGTCTTCGTATCCCATTTTTATTGCTGCTTCCATTCTTTATTTAAATTCCTTGGATACTGTCACTTTATCACTTTGCGACCTCGCCGCTTTTACCTCTTCTTTTTGTGCCGGCGCCATCACCTTGCTACCCTGTTCCCTTCATCACTCATTGCTCACGGCTCATCGCTTTCCGGCTTATGCCGTCATTTTCTTAACAATCAGCTTCCCGATCCCGTTCACAATCCCTGTGATCAGGAAAAGCAGCAACCCGATGGCGATCAGCGAGCTTAACTTCAGTCCTTCGGCTTCGCCAAATTGGTTGGCAATGACACTGGCCATGGTATTTCCGGTTGAAAGGAAGCCTGTTGGCACGATGTTGCTGTTCCCGATGAGCATGGTCACGGCCATGGTTTCCCCAAGCGCTCTTCCGAAAGCCAGGATATAGCCGGCCACGATCCCGGAGCGGGCGTTGGGCACGGTAACCATCCGGATGACTTCCAGCCGGGTTGCGCCCAGCGAATAGGCGGCTTCTTTCAGGTCGTTCGGGACCATGGCAATGATCTCCTTGCTCAGGGACGTCGCATACGGAATGATCATGACCGCCAGGATCAGGCTTGCCGTCAGGATCCCGTAACCCTGGTTGCCGGCGCCCATCTCAGCCAATAGCGGACGTAAGACATAAAAGCCCCACAGTCCGTAGACAATTGACGGGATGCCCGCCAGCAGGTCCACCAGCATGTTCAGGATACTGGCTACCCGGGTTCCCCTGAAATACTCACCCAAAAACAGGGATGTTGAAAAGGACAACGGCAAACTGATGAGCAGCGCGGCGACAGAGGTCATCAGCGTACCGGCAATGAACGGAAGCGCTCCATACGCTTCCCTGCTTTCGGTCGGGTCCCACTGGCCTGAAAAGATAAAGTCCAGTCCGAATACCCGGAACGAAGGGATGGACCCTTCCACCAGCGAATAGACCATCCCTCCGGCCAGCATCAGGATCAGAAGGGCTGAAAAGGATAATACGGTTTTGGTGA
>CAZANK010000063.1:0-2001 GCA_964486235.1 uncultured Prolixibacteraceae bacterium
GATCTGTTGTCGGTCTTTTTCTCGGGACAGCAAGTGCACCGGGATTCGTATTACGGGGCAAACATGTCGCTGAAGGATTACGGGAAGACCCGCGGATTCACCTACAGCCTGGGCACCCAGTATCACGCTTATCTTGGAAAGTCGGAGCTGACAATTGGCCTTGAAAACAGGGAGGAGTGGCTGAAGGATAAAAAACTTGGCTACGCTGACTGGGAACATGCTGTCGTGTTCGATGGTGAAGTTGTGGAAGTACCCCATACGGAGAATACGATTGTGGCCGACCAGAAAAGCAATACCATCGGTACCTTTGCCCAATACGGGATTGACCTCGAAAAGCTCGGCATTTCAATCGGCGCCCGCTTCGATCATTACGCGATCACGGACAAAGAATCCCAAAGCCTCAGGAAAACGGGCAATGTTTTTAGTCCGCGGATCACGCTCAAATATAATGTTGTGAATGATTTTCAGACCCGGGTCAGTTATTCACAGGGGTATAGGGCCCCCCAGATTTTTGACGAAGACCTGCATATTGAAACATCGGGTTCGCGTCAGGTGATCCACCAAAACGATCCGTCGCTGAAACAGGAAACCAGTCATTCGTTCATGGCTTCCGTCGATTATAACAGGCAACTGGGAAAGATTTTTCTCGGCTTCCTGGCTGAAGGTTTTTACACCCGGCTGAATGATGCCTTTGCGAATGAATATGGTATTCCCGATGAGAATGGTGTGGTAGCCTACACCCGCACCAACGCTGACGGAGGAGCGGCTGTCCGGGGCGTCAATATGGAGTTAAACCTGAATACAGGTGGTCATTTTTCATTGAAATCAGGTTTTACCATCCAATGCAGCAGGTATGAAGAGGCTCAGGAATTTTCTGAAAAGAAATTCTTCCGTACACCGGGTAACTATGGTTACCTGACCTTGGATTTTAAACCCGTTCGCTGTCTGGGCATTTCCCCCACGGCCAACTACACGGGCACGATGCTGATCCCCTATTTCGGCAATCAGTTGAGTAACCCGGAAGCAGGCGGCCTTCGTGAATCCGATCCTTTTCTGGATATGGGTTTAAAGCTCAGGTATGATATTCGTCTTAACGGAGCCACCCTGCAGGTGTTTGGCGGGATGAAGAATGTTTTTAATTCCTGGCAGGATGATTTTGACAAGGGGATTGACCGGGATCCGGGTTATGTGTATGGCCCGGCGTTGCCGCGTACAATTTACGTTGGCGTGAGAATAGGAAACATGCTGAATTAAGCGACACGCCGGCGCGGCAAGAATAAAAAGAATTTTTTATTACATTTGCCATCAACGAAATTGAAAAGCCGGATTGAAACAAACAGCGTCAAACATGAAGAACGTGATGGAGAAAAGAAAACTAATAACAGGAACAGAGCTATTGGTAAGCGTAACCCTTTTTATCCTTGTTGGCTTTGGATTATACCTGGGCCGCACTTATGGCCAGGAACGTTTTGATGGTTACGTGGAAGAAGATGGTTTTGTGGAAAATCTCACCGCACTGTTTTTATTCTTATGCAGCGTGGTCAGTTTATTCCGTTTTTTTGAGTATCGGAAGATGAAGAAACCGCTTTGGGTGTTTACCTCATTGGCGTTGGCGGTCCTGTTCTTTTTTGCCGCAGGTGAGGAAATCAGTTGGGGACAACGGATTTTAGGCATTGAAAGCAGCGACTTTTTCCTGGAGCATAATAAACAGGCCGAGACTAACCTTCACAATATGGTTGTGAAGGGAAAGAACCTGAATAAATTGCTGTTTGCCGCACCCATTTTTGTCATCCTGACCATTTATTTTGCCTTTTTGCGGTTGCTGGTCGCCCGGGTGCCTTTCATCCAAAAGCTTGTTTACCGCTTCCGGGTGCCGCTGCCCCGTATTCAACATGTCATCGTCATCGCGGTTGTTACCGTGATGGTGCTGTTGATTGGCCTTAAAAAGGAGGCCGAATTGCATGAACTGTCGTTTGCCTTTATTTTCTTCCTGATCTTTTT
>CAZANK010000063.1:2101-8339 GCA_964486235.1 uncultured Prolixibacteraceae bacterium
GGAGGATCATCACTTCCCCTTTTTCGTTTGTCGTGATCAGGATGCTGGTCCTATTCAGAAACAGGCCGTTTTCGACGACACCAGGAATGCTGTTGAGCTGTGCCGCCAGTTCTTCAGGCTTTGCAATGCGGTTGAACCGGCAATCCAGGATATAGTTCTTGTTGTCGGTAACAAACGGCAGCTCCCGGTCCTTTCGCAGGCTGACGCTGCAGCCAAGCTTTTCAATTTGTCTGCCGGTGACCTGCCAGGCGAATGGGGTGACCTCGACCGGTAAGGGATAGCTTCCCAGCATCTCGGAATTTTTCGATGAGTCGGCGACAATGATGTAAAAGCGGGTCAGGGAAGCCACGATCTTTTCTCTCAGGAGCGCGCCTCCGCCACCTTTAATGATGTTTTTACGGGTATCGAACTCGTCGGCGCCGTCGATCGTCACATCGATATGATCCAGTCCGGAAATATCGATTAACGGGATATGCTCCGCCCTTGCTAAGTCTTCTGTGCTTTTTGATGTTGGAACTGCTTTGATTTTCAGTCCTTTATGTACCAGCTCTCCGATTTTCTTTGTGGCCCAGTACGCCGTTGAACCGGAGCCAAGTCCAACGATCATTCCATCTTTGAGGTATTCGGTCGCTTTTTCTCCAATAATCTGTTTAGAATTCATCGGGTTGTTATCATCAGAGCCTCTCATGGGACTTGAACCCACGACCTGCTCATTACGAGTGAGCTGCTCTACCACTGAGCTAAAGAGGCAATTAACATTCGCCGTTTCGTCTTCGACCGCTGTTTCTTCCGCCCGGCAGGGTTTCAGACTCCGTTTGGCCTTCGCGCCCGCTTCATCGAAACGTCCGGCAAAGATAGGAATTTGAATAAAAGTAACAACGTTTAGACGGAACCTTTTTTGATTTTTACCGTACGTTTTCAGCTTTCGGAGTAAGCCATTTTCAGGATAGCATCAAACGAATCAATGAAGCGTACCGTCATTCCCTTATTGTTAATCGCACAGACGCGTTCAGATTGTCAAAAAAGAAGCACAGCGCTTATCCTGCCCTGTGCCCTATGCTGTTCGCCCTATGCGCTATGCGCCCTCAGTAGGCATTAACGATCGCGAGAAAATCTTCCGCTTTCAGGGAGGCGCCTCCAATCAAGCCGCCATCGATATCTTTGTTGGCAAACAACTCAGCGGCATTTTTTGCGTTGCAGCTTCCCCCGTAAAGGATCGATGTTTCCCCGGCAACAGTCTGACCATATTTTTCGGCAATCAGGGCGCGGATATAAGCCAGCATCTCCTGTGCCTGTCCGGAAGTGGCGGTAACACCTGTTCCGATCGCCCAAATCGGTTCATACGCGATGATGAGTTTCGCGAAGTCACCTTCCGGCAAATTAAAAACGGTCTCATCCAACTGCTGTTTGACGAAGGCATTCTGGTTACCTGCCTGGCGGACAGCCAGGGCCTCGCCGCAACAATAGATCGGCGTCAGTCCGTTTTCAAGTGCCCGCGCCACCTTCTTATTCAGGATTTCGCTTGTTTCGCCATAA
Organism: uncultured Prolixibacteraceae bacterium; assembly: GCA_964486235.1. Lineage (GTDB taxonomy): Bacteria > Bacteroidota > Bacteroidia > Bacteroidales > Prolixibacteraceae > JBCFBK01. The sequence continues at coordinate 3,638 of CAZANK010000063.1, forward strand.
TACTCACGTCTTTCCGAGTGTCCCAGGATCACGTATCCGGCGCCGGTCGACCTGACCATCGCTGCCGAAACTTCTCCGGTGAACGCCCCTTTGGCTTCTGCCGCACAGTTTTGGGCGGAAACGCCAATACGTTTGCTGTCGACTGTTTCCACGATTTTAGCAAGGTGGGTAAACGGCGTTCCCAGCACCACAACAACGTCTTTTGCTCCCTGGGCCGCGACCATTTCATTGACCGTTTTGGCCAATTCGATACCTTCCTGCAGGGTTGTATTGCATTTCCAGTTACCGGCAACAACTTTTTTTCTCATGATTTTTTATTTGATGTTTTTGGTTATATGACTCGAACTTGATCGACCCAAAATTAGGGAAAAGCATCCGGAACAGATGACACCTGCAAGAAAGGCAAAAGAATTTAACGATTGTTTAAACACGCCTAAAACGTGAGGATATTCCAGCCTTCCTTGATGTAACCGGTCAACGGAACCCCCATGGGTTTGACATCGATATCCAGGTCGGCCAGGTCTGGTCCAACGCCATACAACTGGGCGCACGACAGACTGGCTTCAACAGGAATGCCCATATCCATGATTTTGATAATATCTGCCTTTAAGTCGTCATTCTCCGCTAACAGCCTTATCGAAGGGCCCCAGATAATTAAAACGACCTCTTCAAACCAACCTTGTTTTTTTGCATTCTGAGCATACATAAAACACACTTTTTCAGCAACTTCAGGGTCGTTGCTTGTCCAAATCACAGCTAATTTATTGCTGTTCCCCCCGGCCACTTTGCTGTTCTGCCCCGAACCGGAGAAGAAAGCACCCAAAATGACCAGCATAAAGATGATTATTCGTTTCATTCACAAAAATTTCGATGGGCGGCAAGTTATTAAGCTTTTGCCTGAATTCAAAACATTGGCAACATATCTTAACTTTTTTTTATCATTTGCAACACTTCATTAAATTTTTAACTTTGCGAAGTGTTTCATAACCTATCTTTTCATGATAAACTCAATTCAGGATGATTTTATTTTTTAAGACCCCTGCGGACCGCGTTATCGCTGTTGAGTCAACAATTTCACTGGTGCCGTCGGATATTGAGAAGCTCCTGTGGCTCCTGGGCGGGGCCACCCGTTTTGACGGCGAAACGTTGCCTGGCTGTTTTGTCGGCCCGCGCCGGGAGATGATCACCCCGTGGAGCACCAATGCCGTGGAGATTACGCAGAATATGGCCATTTCCGGAATTGTCAGGATGGAGGAGTTTATGGCGGTTGGGGAGAAACCGGCGGATTATGATCCGATGCTTCAAGCCCTTTATGAAGGCCTTGATCAAACTGTTTTCACGATCAACAAGGAGCCGGATCCAATCAGGGAGATTGACGATATCGCTGTGTATAATGAACAGGAAGGACTGGCGTTGAGTGAAGAGGAGATTCAGTATCTGAATTCGGTGGCCGAAAAGATAGGCCGTAAGCTCACCGACAGCGAGGTATTTGGTTTTTCGCAGGTCAATTCGGAGCATTGCAGGCATAAAATTTTTAACGGGACGTTTGTGATTGATGGTATTGAGCGTCAAATGTCACTTTTTCAGCTTATTAAGAGGACGTCCAGGGAGAATCCCAATAAGATTGTTTCCGCGTACCGGGACAACTGTTCTTTTGTTGCCGGCCCTGTCGTGGAGCAATTTGCCCCGAAAACGCAGGATAAACCTGATTTTTTTGAGGTGAAGGAAATTGAAACCGTGCTTTCGCTGAAAGCCGAGACCCATAACTTTCCCACGACCGTGGAGCCGTTTAACGGGGCTGCGACGGGGACCGGGGGGGAGATACGCGACCGTATTGCCGGAGGAAAGGGCAGTATTCCCGTGGCGGGAACAGCGGTTTATATGACTTCGTATCCGCGCACGGAAGGTGCGCGTTCCTGGGAACAAGCCACCGAAGGGCGGTCCTGGTTGTACCAGACGCCTGAAGAGATCCTGATCAAGGCCTCGAATGGTGCCAGCGATTTTGGAAACAAATTCGGACAGCCGCTCATTTCAGGATCCGTATTGACGTTTGAGCATGTGGAAAACGGGAAAAAGTACGGATATGATAAGGTAATTATGCTGGCCGGCGGAATTGGCTTTGGCCGGAAGAAAGATTCGATGAAGGGGGATCCCGGAAAAGGCGACAAGATCGTGTTGCTGGGTGGAGATAACTACCGCATTGGAATGGGGGGAGGCGCCGTGTCGTCGGTAGCCACCGGAGAGTATAAAAATACGATTGAGCTGAACGCGGTTCAGCGGGCCAACCCGGAAATGCAAAAACGCGCCTACAACGCCATCAGGGCGCTTGCCGAAATGGACGAAAATCCGGTCATTTCGATTCATGACCACGGTGCCGGCGGTCATTTGAACTGCCTGTCGGAGTTGGTGGAAAAGACCGGTGGCATCATTGACACGGCCTGTCTTCCCGTTGGCGATCCGACACTTTCACAGAAAGAGATCATCGGGAATGAGTCACAGGAACGAATGGGACTGGTGATGCACGGGAAAGACGTTGCCCTGCTCGGGCGAATCGCCGAGCGCGAACGCTCGCCGATGTACGTGATCGGGGAGGCCACCGGCGATATGCAGTTCACGTTTAGGAATTCCAAAACCGGGGAGAAGCCGATCGACTGGCAGTTGGCCTATATGTTTGGAAATCCTCCTAAAACGGTGCTGACTGATACGACCGAACCGGCGCAGTTTGCCGGCTTGACCTATGACCCTGGCCGGATTGAGCAATACCTGGAAGATGTCCTTCAGCTTGAATCGGTAGCCTGCAAGGATTGGCTGACGAATAAAGTGGACCGTTCGGTCACCGGACGGATCGCCAAACAGCAGGGAGCAGGAGCACTTCAGTTGCCGTTGAATAACGTGGGTGTGATCGCACTCGATTACCAGGGGGAGAAAGGTCTGGCGACATCCATCGGGCACGCGCCGGTCGCAGGCCTGATCGATCCGGCAAAAGGCTCGGTTTTGTCGATTGCCGAAGCGCTGACCAACATCATCTGGGCTCCGATGCCGGATAAAATCAGAAGCGTGTCGTTGAGTGCAAACTGGATGTGGCCGGCAAAGAATCCCGGTGAAAATGCCAGGATCTACGAGGCCGTGAAGGCAGCAAGTGATTTTGCCTGCGCTCTTGGTATTAATATCCCGACCGGCAAAGATTCCATGTCGATGACCCAGAAGTATGAAGATGACGTGGTCTTTGCTCCCGGAACGGTCATTATTTCGGCTTCGGGTGAGGTGACTGACGTCAAAAAAGTGGTGGGGCCTGTCGTGGTCAATGATCCTGCCAAGGCCCTGTATTACGTGAATTTTTCGTCAACCCCGCTGACCCTGGGAGGCAGCGCCTTTGCCCAGGCGATCAACAGGATCGGACAGGACGCGCCCGCCGTTGCTGATCCTGCCTGTTTTGTAAATACGTTTAACACCATCCAGGAACTGATTGAAGAAGGATTGATCCTTTCGGGGCACGACGTCGCCTCGGGCGGGCTCATCACCACACTCCTTGAAATGTGTTTCAGTAACACGCACGGTGGAATGGACTTGGACTTCAATGGATTAGGGGAAGAAGATCCGGTAAAGCTCTTTTTTAACGAAAATCCGGCGATTCTGATCCAGGCGGCCGATAATGAGAAGGTTGAAAAAAAAATCACAGACAGACGACTGAATTTTGTGAAGATCGGAGCCCCTGCTGCTGCCCGGGAGCTAAAGATAGCCCACGCCGGACAACAGTACCGGTTGGATATTGACTCATTGCGGGCATTGTGGTTCAAAACATCCTATCTGTTCGACCGGAAACAGAGTGGAAGGGAACTGGCCCTTGAGCGTTTTAAAAATTACGGGCATAATGCCCTTCACTACGACTTTAACCATTTTTCGGGTCGGGCCCGTGATTTGGGGATCGACCTGAAACGTCGGGAACCGAGTGGCGTCAAGGCTGCCATCATCCGGGAAAAGGGAGTGAACGGCGACCGGGAAATGGCGTACATGATGTTTCTGGCAGGCCTGGACGTGAAGGATGTTCACATGACAGACCTGATCTCTGGTCGCGAGACGCTCGAAGCGATAAACCTGATCGTTTTTGTGGGCGGTTTCTCCAATTCGGATGTGCTTGGCTCGGCAAAAGGATGGGCCGGCGCATTTAAATACAATGAAAAGGCGCGTATCGCGCTGGAAAATTTCTACAAGCGAAGTGACACGCTCAGCCTTGGCGTCTGCAACGGGTGTCAGCTTATGGTCGAACTGGGACTGATCTATCCCGAGCATGAAGCGATGCCGAAAATGCGGCACAATGCATCGGGAAAATTTGAATCGGCTTTTGTGAACGTGGAGATCGCTGAGAATGATTCGGTGATGCTCCGGTCACTTGCAGGAATGCGACTCGGCGCCTGGATTGCGCATGGTGAAGGACGCTTTAGTTTCCCGTATGCGGAGGGGAATTATCATATTCCGTATAAGTTTTGTTATGATTTCTATCCCGGGAATCCCAATGGGTCTGATTTTAACGCGGCTGCCATTTGTTCCAAAGACGGGCGTCATCTGGCCATGATGCCGCATATCGAGCGGGCGTTCAGGCCCTGGCAATGGCCGTATTACCCGTCCGGAAGGAGGAACGATGAGGTGACTCCCTGGATTCAGGCTTTTGTTGACGCGCGCGAATGGATCAAAGAGAAAAGGT
>CAZANK010000063.1:8439-11855 GCA_964486235.1 uncultured Prolixibacteraceae bacterium
AATGTGCAGGCCGGGCTGAACCCCGACAGTCTGCTGAATCTGTTATCACAAGCGACGGGAGACCAAAAAGCGCGGGTGCTGAACCAGCTTTCCGAACACTATCAGAAAACTGACAGCATACGGTCATTGGGTTATGCCCGGCAGGCGCTCGCGCTGTCCCGGAAGTCGGGCAACAAGACCGAAATGAGCGCCGCCTTTTACAATATTGGTGAGTGTTTCTATTTCTTTGGACAGTACGCACCGGCTCTCGATCATTATGATCATGCCCTGGGAATCACGAAAACACTGGGCGACCGGGAACGAGTGGGGGAAATTCACAATTCAATTGCACTGGCCCGTTTTTTTAGGGGCGAGTCTGATCGTGCCGTTGAAAGCCTGATGGAGGCCCTCCGTTGTCTCAAAAATACGGACGCGAAGAAAATGATGGCCATCGTGTATTCCAATATGGGAATGGTTTATTTGCGGCTTGAAGATTACCGGAGGTCGATTGACTACTACCGGAAAGCGGTTGAAATCAACCGGGGAATCGGCAATTTAACGGGGGTTGCCGTGAATTACAACGGGATCGGGGTTGGTTATTACGATTTGGGAAAGCTGGATTCGTCCAGGATGAGTTACGAGATTGCTTTGAAAGGCTTTCAGGCGGTGCACAACCGCGAAAAGGAAGCGGTGGCCCTGAATAATATTGCCAACGTGTACGTTGATCAGGGCGACAGCCTGTCAAAAGCACTTGATTACTTTCAACGGGCATTGGCCGTTTTTGAAGGACTGGATGACAAACGGGGCAGGACATTTACGCTGGCCAGCCTGGGTGCGGCTTACCGGGTGATGGGTGAGGAAAACAAAGCCATTGAAACGCTTCAGTCCGGACTCGAACTGGCGCAGAAACACCACCTGGGGTATTATATCATCCAAAACCTGTATCACGAGTTCTCCAAAACCTATGAGGGAATGGGAAAGGTGAACGAAGCGTATGCGGCGTATAAGTTGCACCGGACGTATTTGGACAGCCTGCGCGACGGAGAACGGATCAGGCAGGTGGCCGAACTGGAAAAGAAGTTTGAAACGGAGAAAAAAGAAGAAGAGATTTTACGGCTGAATGCAGAGCGTGAAGTTGCCCGTTTGGAGTTTCAGAGAGAGAGGAACACACGGGTTTTTCTGACGGCCATCTTCCTGCTCAGTCTCGGAACTACGATGTATTTTTCTTATGGGTATTTTCAGAAGAAAAAAATGAACCGGATGCTGAATCAAAAGAACGAACAAATCGAATGTCAGCGAAATGAACTGGAAAAAATGAATGCCACGAAAAACCGCTTCTTTTCTATCCTGGCGCACGACCTGAAGAATCCGTTCCATACGGTACTGGGGTATTCATCCTTGCTAAGTTCGGATTATGAAAGGTTCACAGAGTCAGAGCGAAAAAAGTACGCGGGCGATGTCTATAAATCCGCGCATACGATTTTCAGGTTATTGCAAAATTTGCTTGAATGGGGACGTTCACAAACAGGAGCGCTGAAGTTTAACCCTGTGAAATTTGACCTGTTGCAGCTTACTGAATCTGTCTATGGCCTGTTGAAGCCAATGGCCGATCAAAAAAAGATCAGGTTGATCAACCAGGTTTCGTCGGGAATTTATCTTTATGCAGATCCAATGATGGTTGAGACAATTTTGAGAAACCTGGTCAGTAATGCCATCAAGTTTTCATACCCGGGAGGAAAAATCGTGACGCACGCTGTTTCGGATGAGACCGATCGGGCGACGGTCTGTGTCAGCGATCAGGGCGCGGGATTATCTGAGGAGGATATCCGCCGGCTTTTCCTGATTGATTCAAAGGTGAGGAGAAAAGGAACAAGGGGAGAGGAAGGGTCCGGACTGGGACTTCCGCTCTGCAACGAGCTTATTCGCCTCAATAAAGGAACCATCCGGGTAGAGAGCGAGCTGGATAAAGGCAGCTCATTTTTGATTACCCTCCCCCTGGCGTTTTGCGAAGACGAACTGAGCCATTCGCCCCAAAAGGCGTAGCGCATCGCAAACGGTGAACCCGGAAACCCGGGTGTCACTTCCAGGTTTCCACGATCATCCCCTGAGCCAGTTTGTCCGCTTTTTCTTTTCCTTCCAGTATGTGAACCAGTTCAAGGGAAAAGTTCAGGGCTGCGCCAACACCTCTTCCGGTCACGATCTTCCCGTCAATGACCGTGGATGAAGAACCAACCTTGGCTCCCTGAAGTTCCTTTTCAAATCCAGGATAACAAACGGCCTTTTTCCCTTCCAGCAGGCCGAGATGCCCTAACACCATCGGGGCAGCACAAATGGCCCCGATCGGTTTGCCCGCCCGGTCAAAATTTTTAAGCTGCGACCTGAGGCCTTCGTGCCGGTCCAGGTTTTCAGCCCCCGGAAGACCTCCCGGCAACACGATCATATCGACAGACTGATCGTCGACTTCGGCAAAAAGCTTATCCGCCTTAACCGGAATCTGATGCGCCCCGACCACCTGGTAGTCGTCCGTCACCGAAGTGACGATCACGTTTAAACCCGCCCTGCGCAAAACATCAATCACGGTGATCGCTTCAATTTCTTCGAATCCTGTCGCCAAATAAACGGCAATTGTTTTCATTTTACTTCATTTTTTATAAGACATTCCACATCCTGTTTTTACAGGTTGTTGCAAGTTAAAAACAAAAAAAATGATTCGCAACGCGAACCATTTTTTTTAAGACAGGACCGATCGATATCGGGTACTAAGTGGCATAATCCTTTAAGGCTTTCTCAAGCTTCTTCCGGGTAAAGAAAATCCGGCTTTTTACCGTGCCCAGCGGCAAAGTCAGATGCTCGGCTATTTCTTTGTATTTATACCCATCCAAAAACATGGTGAACGGGATTTTATATTCGTCTTCAAGCGCGTGGATGTTTTTCAAAATCTCCTTTGAACTAAAAAACGAATCGGGAGAGGGATAAACCTTATCCTTCGAAAACTTCAGGTGGAAATCGTTATTTGATCCGTCAAACGTATTCTTGGCCTTCACATTTCTCCGGTAATTATTAATAAAGGTATTTTTCATGATGGTATAAATCCATGCTTTGAAATTGGTGTTCTGCGTGAATTTGTCCCTGTAGGTTAACGCCTTCAGAAATGTTTCCTGGAGAAGGTCCTGAGCTTTCTCGTGATCAGATGTTAAACTTAGTGCATAATACAAAAGTTTGTCCTGCAATCCCAGTAGCGCGTTGTTAAATTGAATTTGTGTCATGGCTAAGCGTTTTTTTGTTATTGTCTAGAACAAATATAAATAAGGACGACCGATAAAAAAAGAATTCAAGGTCTTTTATTATTAGATTTTTTTTATTCATGATAAAGAAAATCGATGTCATCCTGGCTTACAGCGTTTACAGGGGCTTTCATGGTTCATGCGTGCGCCTGT
>CAZANK010000064.1:0-11803 GCA_964486235.1 uncultured Prolixibacteraceae bacterium
GATCTGATTCCCTTCCGGGACAATTCCTTTGATCGCCGAAACCACGTACTTCTGGTTCAGTTCACACGTCAGCCCTGAAAACGACTGATCCAGAAAAGCCGCGGGAATCGCTAAAACAAGCACATCCGAATGGGCCACGATGTCGTTCATGTCGTTGTAAAAACAAATCCGGTCTGTGTCAAATTCCACGCCTGCCAGGTAACCGGGGTTATGCCTGAACCGTTTGAACTGCTCAATATGATCCGCGTTCCTGAAGTACCAGTTGATCTTGTCAACATTGTTCAGCAAGATCTTTACCAGCGCCGTGGCCCAACTCCCGCTTCCGATGACTGCTATTTGCCGTTTCGCGTGCACCTCTTAAACTTCAGGTTGATCATCCCTGCCGGCTTCCGGTCTTTTCTCAGGTTTCATCTGCGGGAAGAAAAGCACATCCTGAATAGAAGGGCTGTTTGTCATGAACATGGTCAGCCGGTCGATCCCAATGCCCATCCCGGAAGTGGGAGGCATTCCGTACTCCAGTGCACGCAAAAAGTCCTGGTCAATAAACATGGCCTCATCATCCCCCTTCGCCAAAAGCTTCAACTGGTCCTCGAAACGCCCGCGCTGGTCGTCCGGATCATTCAGCTCGGAATAGGCATTGGCAAGCTCTTTGCCGTTTACCATTAACTCAAACCGCTCTGTCAATGCCGGATCATCGCGGTGTTTCTTTGTCAAGGGCGACATCTCGACCGGATAGTCGATGATAAATGTTGGCTGGATATAATGATGCTCGCACTTCTCACCGAAAATTTCATCGATCAGTTTGCCTTTCCCCATCGCCGGATCCGTTTCAATCCCGAGTTGATCACAGATTTTCCTCAATTCTTCTTCCGATTTTCCCGCGATATCGTAGCCGGTGTGTTCCTTGATGGCCTGAACCATCGGAATACGCGGGTAGGGACGTTTGTAGTCAATCAACCTATCATCCAACTGCACCAGCGTGGTGCCGTGCAACGCCAGGGCCACACGTTCCATGATCCCTTCGGTAAAGTTCATCATCCACCTGTAATCCTTATAGGCCACATAGATCTCCATGACCGTGAATTCAGGATTGTGCGTACGGTCCATCCCTTCGTTGCGGAAGTCCCGGGCAAACTCATAGACGCCTTCAAAGCCGCCAACGATCAGCCTCTTCAGGTATAGCTCGTTGGCGATCCGCAGGTACATCGGAATATCGAGCGTGTTGTGATGGGTTAAAAAGGGACGTGCGGCTGCACCACCCGGGATCGCCTGCAGGATCGGTGTTTCCACCTCCAGGTACCCCCGTTCATTGAACATCTCCCGCATGGTGTCGACAATCTTCGTCCGCTTCATGAACACCTCCCTTACCCGGGGGTTCACGATCAGGTCCACATAACGCTGCCGGTACCGTTGTTCCGGATCAGAAAAGGCATCGTACAGAACACCTTCCTTTTCCTTCACGACCGGGAGCGGGCGCAACGACTTGCTCAAAACCGTCAATTCCTGCACATGCACGGACAATTCGCCCGTCTGGGTGATGAAGGCATACCCTTTTACACCGATAATATCACCAATATCCAGTAATTTTTTAAAGACTTCATTGTACAGCGTTTTATCCTCTCCGGGGCAAATCTCGTCGCGGCTCACGTAAAGCTGAATACGCCCGGTGTCATCCTGAAGCACCGCGAATGAAGCCTTTCCCATGATGCGGCGGCCCATGATCCGGCCTGCAAGCACCACGTCCCTAAAATTTTCCTTTTCCGGGGTATATCCGGCCCTGATCCGGGCGGTTTTCGTATTGACCGGATATTCGTCGGCAGGATACGGCTCTATTCCCAACTCCCTCAACCGTGCCAGAGAATTTCTGCGAATAATTTCCTGCTCACTACGCTCTGCTATACTCATTGGTAATCTTCTGTTTTTGATTTAAAAAAAATTTGAGCAAAGATAAAAAAGAAATGCCAAAGATTTTACTTTCCAGATCAGCCGCCATTTTTTATCTTTGACAAATTTATGATGCGGCCACGAAGGTGGAATAACGAACGAAATGAACAAAAGCTGGAAAGTAAAAAAACAAGGCGATATCAATGTGATGAAACATTTATCCGCTGCACTCAATGTGGACATGGTTATTGCAAACCTGTTAGCACAGCGGGAAATCACGTCTTTTAATGATGCCAGGTCGTTTTTCCGTCCCAAACTCTCCGACCTCCACGATCCTTTTCTGATGAAGGATATGGAACAGGCAGTGGCCCGTCTGGAGAAAGCCGTCAAAAATCAGGAAAAAGTATTGATCTACGGCGACTATGATGTGGACGGAACGACCTCCGTGGCGCTGATGTATCAGTTTTTACGGACCCGCATCGTCAATCTCGATTATTACATTCCCGACCGCTACACCGAAGGGTATGGCATTTCACCCCGGAGCATCGCCTATGCCGCGGAAAACAAGTTCTCGCTGGTCATCGTGCTTGACTGCGGGATCAAGGCCGCCGAGAAGATCAGGCAAGCCGGTGAAAAAGGGATTGACTTTATTATCTGCGACCACCACAATCCCGACGAGATCATCCCGGATGCCGTTGCCGTGCTTGACCCGAAACGTACCGACTGCCCCTATCCCTATAAGGACTTATCCGGTTGTGGCGTCGGCTTTAAGCTTCTTCAGGCCTACGTGCTGAAAAATGATATTCCCGTCGTCGAACTCTACGATCTGCTCGACCTGGTGGTGGTCAGCATCGCGTCAGACATTGTTCCGGTGACCGGCGAAAACAGGGTCCTGGCCCACTACGGGTTAAAAAAGCTGAACACCAACCCCAGCCTGGGTTTAAAAACCATCATCCAGTTCTCCGGCCTGGACGGGGAGCACATCTCCATCAGTGACATTGTCTTTAAAATTGGTCCCCGGTTAAACGCGTCCGGGCGCATCGAACACGGGAAAAAGTCGGTCGAAATCCTGGTTGTCCACGATGAAGGAGAAGCGGCCAGCCTGGGCGACGAAATAAACTCTTATAATGAGATCAGGAAGACCCTGGACCGGGATATTACCCAGGAAGCGCTGGACATGATCGCGCATGATCCGATCCAGGAAGAGCGTCACGCGACCGTGCTGTATAACCGGGACTGGCACAAAGGGGTTGTCGGGATCGTTGCATCACGGCTCACGGAACACTATTACCGGCCAACTGTCATCCTGACCGAATCGAACGGAATGGCTACAGGGTCAGCCCGGTCGGTCAAGGATTTCGATCTCTATGAGGCCATTGGGCAATGCAGTGACCTGCTTGAATCGTATGGCGGACACATGTACGCGGCCGGGTTAACCATGAAAATAGACAACATTCCGGCATTCACAAGGCGTTTCGAGGAGATCGTGAAAAAAGCGATCCCCGATGCCCGGCAAACCGAAATGATTGAAGCCGACTGCAAAATCCAGTTGTCGGATATCACCCCGAAGTTTTTCAGGATCCTGAAACAATTTGAACCTTTCGGCCCTCACAACATGAATCCGCTGTTCATCACCGAAGATGTGCTCGACAACGGCACCAGCCGGTGTGTGGGCCGGAATCTTGAACACCTGAAACTAGACCTGGTCGAACCGACAGGGAATTCTTCTGTTTTTCCCGCCATCGCGTTTAACCAGGCCGGTCATTTTGAAGCCATCAGCCAGGGCTTACCGTTCGATATCTGCTTCTCTGTTGCCGAAAATGAATTCAGGGGAAAAACCAATATCCAGCTTTACGTCCGCGACATCTCGGCAAAGCTCTATTAACGACGCACCTATTCATGGTCTTTCCCCAGGGGCTCTATAATCCCGTAATAGCTGATGCCCTGCCGGTTGTTCGAGCTAATGCTCACGTCGGCGTAGCCGGATAAGCCAGCCGAAAGCCGCACCTGATACCGGTCCTTGTCCGTATCAACCCTGAAAATGAATTGATAGATTTTCTTTCGCTGATGATACCGGACATCCATCTCCTTGACCTCCCCCCTGAACTTGACGCCGCCGTCGCGCCCCCCGTATTCGACGTGATACGCCCTGCCATAAAACGGCAACCACGCCTCCACGGAGGTGCTGTCCATCTTCAGATCATAAACAGAGGTCAGGTCAACCCGGGGTCCCGACATGGGAATGACGGCCCGGGCCACAAAGCGAAACTGGCGTGAGCCGATAAGTTCCCTCATTTCCTGTTCTTTCTGAGCCTTCCGCTGCTTTACTGTCAGTTCCTGCGCTCCGGACAGGAAAACTGCGAGCAGCATCCATCCTGTTAAAATGACGATCCGTTTCATGTCGTACCTGTTTACGACAATTCTCTCAAAATGGATGCCATTTTGATTCAGAAAAAAAACCTTTTCAACCATCAGCCATCTCAAAAGTATCGGGGTTTCCCGAAAACGCAGGAGTCTTTCCGGCTTGAGCAACGACACCCGTGCCGTCACCGGGGAAAAAGGCGGATCAGGTCAAAAAAGAGAACCTTTCGGATCATCGGGAAGTACTGACATTGCAGCTTCCCAAGACGTTGGGCTTTCCGATCCGCTCCGCGTTCAGAAGCGGATTGGCATACATTTGCAGGAAAAGGTGCTTTTGACATGCGGGGTCTCCACCGCCGATCGTCTTCACCAGGTCGTCAAGCAACTCATTGAATTTATCGCGGACAGAATCGTCCACCCGGTCTGCATACCTGTCGCTTCCGGCAAGCAGGTCTGCTGCCAGGTAATTATTTGGCCAAAGCTTGTAATTCCTGTAAATACAGGAATCAATATGTTCGGCCAGATGCTGAATGCCTTCGTTCACATTATCGGTATAAAAGAGCTCGTCCAACTGGCTGTCAATAGGTTTGCCAAAAGCAAAATGAACCCTTCCCTTCGGTTTGAGAAGACCGAATGCCATGCTTTTAAAATCATCGGCAGGTGTCTTCACATAACTTTCATGCTCCCGCTTGTAAATTTCTTCCACCTTGGAAATTCCGCAGGGTTCCCGCTCATAGGAGATCGACAGCGGAACAATCTTCAGTTCACGAAAACCATCTGCCAGGGCTCCCTCGTTACTCAGGTTCAACATCTTGAGCAGCGCCTGTTGGGTCTGGTCATTGCCGTCTTTGGTCCTGCCCTCACGTTGGGCGATCCATACGGAATCATGATTTCGCGTGATGGATTCGCGAATATACTGTGATAATTGTTTGGATGCGACTAACAACTCTTTCGAGGGCAAATTCCGCTTCACGATAAAGCAACGGTTCAGCTTTAAGGCGTGTTCAATCCAGTCAAAAATCAATAGGTTATTGCCCACAGCAACCTCGGTCGTGTTCATTCCGGCATCGGCAACAATGAAATTTAAAATGGCCGAATCGAGGATAATATCCCGGTGATTGGAAAAAAAAAGGTAGCTTTTTGATGGGTCAAGATTTTCCAAACCACTGTAAGTCACCCCGCTCGTTGTTTTTTCAATAATCCATTCCTTGATCAGCGGATACATGAACTTCATCTGCAATTCATTGATTGAACGAATCTCTGAAAGCAATTCGCGGATTCCCTTTATTTTCTCTTCTTCCCGGAAAATAAAGGCTAAAACCTGCGCGAAAACTTCATCGTTCAACAAGACATGAAGGTAATGATTTGCCTCATGATCCTGATAAGGCCGGATATCGTCATAGCTCATAATTTCTTTGCACCTTTAAGTATAGCCGCGCAAATATACAAAATGCCTTTTAAATCCTGAACCTTATCTGAAATTTCACTTCTGTTCGCTTATTCCCTGAAATCAGGCTGTTTCCGCTGCCAATGCCTGATACACCGAAGAACCTTGTCTGCGAGAGTTTGAACCAGAACTCCGTTTTTTCACATATTTTAACTTTACCGGTCACGTAAGAACGGATTCCTTCACCGTAAAGCGCAGGCACTGAGAACTGATAAAGGAGATCATTTTCATAGGCATAAATGCGGGAATCATAGTCGCCGGTTTTAAAGCAGGCGACCCGTCCCCAAAGGCTCACCGGCCATCCTTCAGGATGAACCCCCACATCCTGACCGATAAAAAACCCGCAGGAATAATGGTCATGCGTGAAAAAAGTCTGTTCAAACCGCGTCTTCAGGGTGATCGCCGGACTAACGTCGCCCGTCAGGTTGATCCGCAGGGACTGCCGGACCTGGTCCACGTTCTTTTTCGAGTATTCTCCCGACACCTTCACCGGTTTACACTCGCAGAAATACCGCCCGTACACCTGCCAGTCTTTGTTGATCTTATAGTTGATCTGAGTCAGAAACTCCTTCCCGGCTGCAGCCCCCACCGTGGTGTACTTCGCGTGACTGAACCGGAAAAAGTCTATGTACATGTTCACGCTGACCCTGGCCAAAGGCAACACCCGCGCACCCAGGTAAACCCCTTTTTCGTCATTCACCTGGCTCCCTTCGACAAACGCGGAGGCCAGCGGACTGCTGTACCGCTTTCCGACATACCTGCATACCGAAGCGAGTTCAACCTGATCGAACAGTTGGTAGACCATCCCTGTTGTACTTGCCAGCCCCTGCCGGAAGTTCGTTGCCAACTCCCCGAACACATAAAACCGGTTTACCCCATACCGGTAATCGACGCTCATGTTGGTGACCCGCTTACCCGTGAAAAGAAACTGCTGGTACGGTTCCCCATTCCGCACCAGCGGGTACGGATACCGCACGTGAACGCCGGTGAGCCCCAGGGAGGCCTGCTTGCCGTCAAACCTGATGTTTCCGCCTGCCGTCAATACCCGCAACGGTTTTTCGTCTGATATCTCGCCGGATGTACGGTGGTACCCGCTGGTCTGAAAAGAAGTGAAAACGTCCCCGTCATCGCGCCGGTCGATGTTGGCGTCAACGCTTTTGAAGGAAAAGAACGGGGTCAGGCGTAAACGTCCGGCGCGCAAGGACGCGGCGCCACCACGCATGAAAAGATTCTCATCGCCTGAGGTATGCGGCTTGACGCCCTGGCTGAAATTGCCGATTTTGGTCGATTCGGCCGACTTCCCCAGGGAGAACCCCTGCCAGGCCACCAAACCCTGTCCGAACTGGACCACATAATCACCCAGCAGCAGCGTCCATCGATCGGCAGGCGTGACCCGCGCAAAGCCGCTGTAAAAGTCAAAACCAGCCTTGTTTGAAGCCCGGAAGAAGCTTTCACCGGCGTCTTTCTCCCCGGTAAACCCGGCATCAAGCGAGGAGCTCGTATAACGGTAACGCAGGTAAAGCTTTTCGGGCGATCCCTCATACTTTTTGGGTTCCCTGAAGCCGGCCTGCTTCTCGACCAAACGGACAGCCCTGGTCAATACCTCGTGGTGGGAATAAGTCCGGCGCGGTGAAGATTTTGCCTGACCGAAAACCACGAACTGGCCGGTCAACGCGGCCAGTTGTTCATCAAACCCGGCGACAGAAGCCAGCTCATACACCGACAATATCATCCCGGACTTCTCGCGGTACCGGATCAGCTCCCGGATTTGCAGCGGACCAAGAAAATGCAGCGACGCCAATTCCGCTTCGCCGGCCGTGTTGATATTGAGCGGACGTTCGCGCATCATCTGTAACTCATTCACCAGTTGCTCCATATCCTTCGTTTCATCCTCCGAAAAGTAATTCTCCAGCAAACGCTCCAGTTCCTGGCGGGTGTCCTTCCCATCGGTCTGAGGAAACGCGGCTATGCTGAAAAAAAGAATGAGGAACAAACAAACGGCCCGTCTCCCGGACAGGAAACGGACAACTCCTTCCCTGATCAGGGAATCCCGGGAACGGCATATTAAAGACAAGGCGACTTTCATGTGCTAACGGATTACCCACCCGTTAAACGCAAGCCCTGTGCAATTTACAAAATAAAATCGTTATTCCAATAAAAAAGGACTAAAAGTATCACGCCGGTCTTCGTGCGACCGGCGACGCTAATTCGTCTTGAACCTGTATTTGACTTCCGTCAAATCCTTGTTCGCCTGAACAATCTTGTTTTTGAGGTTTTTTTTGAAGCGGATGAGTTTTTCATGAAGGTCTCGGTCAGAAAGCGCCAGGATCTGAACAGACAAGATTCCGGCGTTATAGGCACCATTAATCGCGACGGTGGCTACCGGGATTCCCGGGGGCATCTGTAAAATAGCCAGCATGGCATCGAGTCCTTCCAGGCTGGCCCGGATCGGCACCCCAATCACGGGGAGCGTGGTCATCGCGGCGATGACACCCGGGAGATGCGCGGCCATGCCCGCTCCGGCAATGATGACCTTGATCCCGCGTGCTTCAGCGCCGCGGGCAAATTCCCCGACCGCCTCGGGAGTACGATGTGCCGACAAGGCATTGATCTCAAAAGGTATTTCAAACTCATCCAGAATTTTCGCCGCCCCTTCCATGACTTCCAGGTCGGACGTGCTTCCCATAATGACACTAACTTTTGGTTCCATACTTCGATTTTTTAATCCCTGCTTGTTTCAGTCGAGCGATTATTTTTTATTACTTTGCAACTTTCAAACCCGGAGCTAAAAATAACCGAAATTCCAGAAATATTAAAACAAAATCCTTAAAACAGGATTCTTGCAAAAAACCGTCATCATGACAACCCTTAAAATTTTAGACCGAGATTTCGAACTGTTCATCCCTTATGAAAAAATCCGTTCGGTCGTGGAACGCATTGCTGAAGAAATGAACAAGAAGCTGCAAGGTAAAAACCCGTTGTTTTTGTGTGTCTTGAACGGCTCATTCATGTTTGCCGCGGAGATCTTTAAACGTCTCACGTTGCTGGATGCTGAAATCACGTTTGTGAAATTTGCCTCCTATGCCGGCACTTCTTCCACCGGCCGGGTCAGGGAGCTGATCGGGCTGAACGAGGAACTCGCCGGAAGAACCGTGGTGATCCTGGAAGATATCGTCGATACCGGCATCACCATCACCAACGCGATGGCAAAAATTGAATCCATGAATCCCGCGGAAATTCAGGTGGCAACCTTGTTACTCAAACCGGACGCACTGAAAACGAAGGTCCGCCTGGATTATGTCGGCCTTGAAATCCCCAATGATTTCATCGTAGGCTACGGACTCGACTACGCCGGAAGAGGCCGGAATCTGATCGATTTGTATAAATCTGTTTAATCAACCATATTCACATGCTAAACATTATCCTTTTTGGGCCTCCGGGAGCGGGGAAAGGAACCCAGGCCGAAGCGCTGATCCGGCATTTCGGACTCATTCATTTATCAACAGGGGATTTACTACGGCGCGAAATTGCCGAATCAACACCACTTGGCATACAAGCCAAAAGCTACATGGACAAAGGTGAACTGGTACCCGATTCGGTCGTGATTGACATGATCAAAAATACGCTGGGGAAAAACCCCGGGGCAAAAGGTTATATTTTTGATGGATTTCCGCGAACGGTTGCGCAGGCGGAAGCGCTGGATGCCCTTTTGAACGGCAACAAGACGCCTGTTTCGGGGATGCTTTCACTGGAAGTTGACCGGGAAGAACTGATCGCCCGGCTGAAGAACCGGGGGATGACGTCGGGTCGTCAGGATGACCAGGATGTGGCCGTCATTGAAAACCGGATTCGCGTGTATCATCAGAAAACAGCGCCGCTAAAAGCGTATTATGCCGCGCAGAATAAACATTTCGGGATAAACGGGATGGGATCGGTCGGGGAAATTGCCAACCGTCTGAAAGAGACGGTTCAATCGTTGTAGCAACAACACATTCCCGCGAAGGCGTGAATCTCCCGGCGAACAGATTCCTGCATGCACAGGAATTTTTGATCGTTCTTCGTCTTTTTTCATTAACTTGCATCACTCCAATCGAAAAGAAATGGCTGAAAACAACTTCGTCGACTATGTCAAAATATTTTGCCGCTCCGGGAATGGTGGGTCCGGCTCAGCGCACCTGAGGCGTGAAAAATTTGTTCCCAAAGGCGGACCTGACGGTGGCGACGGAGGGCGTGGGGGCCATGTGATCGTGAAAGGAAATGCCCAGATGTGGACCCTGCTCCATCTCCGTTATCAAAAGCATATTTTTGCCGGAAACGGCGAATCCGGGAGCGCACAGGGAAGCTTTGGCGCAGACGGCAAGGACGTGATCATTGAAGTTCCTTTGGGCACAGTGGCTAAAGATGCCGAAAGCGGTGATTTCCTGTTCGAAATCACCCGCGACGGAGAAACCCACCCGCTTGCCAAAGGCGGACGGGGCGGACTGGGTAACGTTCATTTCAAGTCGGCCACCAACCAGACTCCCCGCTATGCACAGCCTGGTGAACCCGGCGAAGAAGGGTGGAAAATCCTGGAGTTAAAGGTGCTCGCCGATGTCGGCCTGGTGGGGTTCCCCAGTTCAGGAAAATCAACCCTGCTTTCGGTGGTCTCGGCCGCGAAACCAAAAATCGCAGACTACCCCTTCACGACGCTTGTACCAAACCTTGGAATCGTTTCGTACCATGACCAGCGGTCGTTCGTCATGGCCGATATTCCAGGGATCATCGAGGGAGCCCACCTGGGAAGAGGATTGGGCCTGCGCTTCCTGAGGCATATTGAACGAAATGCCATGTTACTGTTCCTGGTGCCTGCCGACAGCAAAGATCACAAGAAGGAATATCTGATCTTACTGGACGAGCTGGGAAAATACAACCCGGAACTGCTCGACAAGGAACGGTTCCTGGTCATCAGCAAGTCCGATTTCCTCGATGATGACCTGAAAAAAGAGATCAGCAGGGACCTGCACGATATCCCGCACGATTTCATTTCATCAGTCACCGGACTGGGTATCGCCGCGTTAAAAGACAAAATCTGGCAAATTCTAACCCACTCATGATCGCACTGCTTGATACCATCGCCGAATTTGACCGGTCGCTTTTCTTGTATTTAAACGGCGGTCACACTCCTTTCCGGGATGCCGTGATGACCTTCTTCACCGGAACAGCATTCTGGATCCTTTTTTATGTTCCACTGATCTATTTCATCCTGAAAAAATATGGGGTCAAGGCCATCGTGATCCTGGTTTTGCTGGCCTTGGCCATCCTGGTCAGCGACCAGTCTGCCAATCTGGTCAAAGATACCGTCCAGCGGCTGCGTCCGACACACGATCCCGGGATCCGGCACCTGGTCCATCACGTGGTCACCAAAGGAGGACAATACAGCTTTTTCTCCTCACACGCTTCCAATACCTTCACCGTTGCCGTCTTCACCGCGTTCCTGTTCCGGAATTACCGGTACACCCTGACCATCTTATCCTGGGCCACCCTGGTCAGCTATACCCGTATTTATCTGGGACTCCATTATCCTTCCGATATTCTCGCCGGAATGACAGTCGGGATTCTGCTGGGCTACGGTATTTACAAATTTTTGATGTTTCTGGAAAAGTACTTTCTCCTTCTTCGCAGTCCTAAAATCATCGACACCCACCTGGAAAACAAGGAGCTGGCCTATGTGGAGATCATCCTCGGGACGATGATCCTGACCACCTTCCTGATCGTGAACAGGCTTCAGCATTTTAACTGGATCTGACCGTGGAGGAGCTTTGTCAGGAATATGAACAGTTTCTGTCCGCAGATACCGACCGACTGTCAAAGGTCAGGAAAGAAATCCGAAAACTGGCGTTTCTGAGGCTGCTGGCGTTTACAGGGGGTATTGCCTCCCTGGTCTTTCTTCCCGCAATTTCTCCGACCCTGGCATGGGGACTCGCCATCCTGCTGCTCGTCTTGTTTTTTTATAGCGTGAAGTGCTTTGTCAAAAAGGAAAAGGAAAAGGAGTTTTACGCCCGCCTGATCAAAATCAACCGCGACGAGCGTCTTGCCATGGACGAGGTTTATCAACAATTTGATGGCGGCACG
>CAZANK010000065.1:0-11685 GCA_964486235.1 uncultured Prolixibacteraceae bacterium
GGCGTGAAAATCTATAATGACACCGTGATCGGATCAAATTGTATTATCCATGCCGGGGCGGTGATCGGATCGGATGGGTTTGGTTTTGCGCCAACCGACGACGGATCATTCAAGAAGATACCCCAGGTGGGGAACGTGGTCATCGAAGACCATGTCGAAATCGGCGCCAATACCACGATCGATTGCGCAACCATCGGTTCCACCATCATCCACCGGGGCGTAAAACTGGATAATCTGATCCAGATCGGTCACAATGTCGAAATTGGCGACAATACCGCGATGGCAGCCCTGACGGGTATTGCCGGCTCGACAAAGATCGGGAAGAACTGCATGTTCGCCGGACAGGTCGGAATTGCCGGTCATCTTACGATCGGGGATCATGTAAAAATAGGGGCGATGGCCGGTGTCAGCAATAACATTAAAGCAAACAGCACGGTACTCGGGGCTCCGGCGATGGATATCGACCGGGCGTTGAAAACATTGGTGGTTTACAGGCGTTTGCCCGAATTGCGGGATCAGGTGATCGGATTGAAAAAAGAAATCGAGGAGATCAAGTCAAAAGTGAATAAGGACTAATTTTAGATAAACACGCGAAGATGACAGTTAAACAAAAAACGTTAGCTGCAGAATTCTCGATCAAGGGAAAAGGTTTGCATACCAGCAGTTATGTAAATGCTGTTTTCAAACCGGCCCCCGAAAATTTTGGCGTAAAATTCCGGCGGGTTGATCTCGAAGGGCAGCCCGTTCTTGAAGCCGATGTCTCCCTCGTTGTGGATACGTCGAGGGGTACGGTCATCGGAAAGGACAATATCCGGATCAGTACCATCGAACATGCGCTGGCCGCGATCGTGGGTATGGACCTTGACAATGTCCTGATCGATCTGGATGGAGGAGAGATGCCGATTCTGGACGGGAGCGCGAGGGTGTACGCGGAAGCCATCGGGAAGGCAGGCATCGTGGAGCAGCAGGCAGAGCGTGAATACCTGGTGGTCAAAGAAAAGATCGTTTATAAAAATGAGAAGACAGGTTCCGAACTGATCGCGTTACCGGATGACGAATACCGTCTTCACGTGTTGATCTCGTTCGATTCGAGTGTATTGAGCAACCAGTTTGCATCACTCGACCATCTCTGCGATTTTAAAAAGGAAATCGCTTCCTGCCGCACGTTCGTGTTTTTGCGTGAACTGGAATTCCTGCTTAAGAATAACCTGGTCAAGGGAGGCGACCTGGATAACGCGATTGTGATCATGGACCGGAAAGTCAGTCAGGAAGAACTGGACCGCCTTGCCGACTTGTTTCATCATCAACATGTGGAAGTGCGTGAAAAACAGGGTATATTGAATAATCTTGATCTTCAGTTCGATAATGAGTGCGCGAGACACAAGCTTCTGGACGTGATCGGTGACCTCAGCCTGGCCGGATCGCGGATCCGCGGGCGGATTATTGCCACCAAACCAGGGCATACGGCAAACACCGAATTTGCCAAACTCCTGAAGAAAGAACTGCAATTGCAAAATTCAAAAACAACTGCCCCGGAATACGATCCGGACATGGAACCCTTCATGGATGTGAACGGTATCCGGCAATTCCTTCCGCATCGCTTCCCGTTTTTGCTGATCGACAAAATTGTCAAAATCGCCGGCAACTACATCGTGGGGGTGAAGAATGTCACGGTCGACGAACCTTTTTTCCAAGGACATTTCCCCGAAAACCCGGTGATGCCCGGCGTGTTGATCGTGGAAGCCATGGCCCAGTGCGGCGGACTTTACGTGCTGCACAGCCGCCAGGAAAAATATTCGACCTATTTTATCAAGATCGACAACGTGAAGTTCAGGAGGAAAGTCGTTCCGGGAGACACGCTCATTTTCAGAATCGAATTGACATCACCCATCAGACGGGGGATTGCCAACATGAAAGGATGGTGTTTCGTGGGCAACAAACTGGCCGCTGAAGGCGAATTTATGGCACAAATCGTACCGGTATAAAACAAGATAGAAATATGAAACAACCATTAGCTTATGTCCACCCTGAAGCACAAATTGCCGACAACGTCGTCATCGAGCCGTTTGTGTCGATCGATAAAGATGTTGTTATTGGTGAGGGAACCCGAATCGGGTCAAATGCCACCATCTTCCCCGGTGTCCGGATTGGTAAGAACTGCCGCATCTTTCCCGGGGCTGTGATTGGCGCCATTCCTCAGGATCTGAAGTTCAGGGGTGAGTACTCAACGGTTGAAATCGGTGATTCGACGACCATCAGGGAGTTCGTAACCGTGAACCGGGGCACGGCAGCCCGGGGAAAAACAACCGTTGGCAATAACTGTCTCATTATGGCGTATGTGCATATTGCACACGATTGTGCGGTGGGCAATAGCGTGATATTGGTGAACAATACGCAACTGGCCGGTGAAGTCATCGTTGATGATTGGGCGATTATCAGCGGCATGACAGCGGTCCATCAGTTTTGCCATATTGGCACGCATGTGATGATCTCCGGCGGATCGCTGGTGAGAAAAGACGTTCCTCCCTATATCAAGGCGGGACGTGAACCGCTTTCGTACGTCGGGATCAATTCGATCGGGCTGCGAAGAAGAAACTACAACAACGACAAGATCCGCGAGATACAGGATATTTACCGCTACATTTACCAGAAAGGCCTGAACACAGCCCAGGCGGTCGAGATTATCGAGGCGGAGATGCCTGCCACTCCCGAGCGGGATGAGATCCTTCTTTTCGTGAAGGATTCCAAGCGCGGGATTATCAGGGGGTATTTTCCGGATTAAGAATTAAAACAGCCGGGCAAGCCCGGCTAGCTTAATGGATTCCACCCTTGCGCCTGCAGGGGGATCGCCTTTCCTTCCAGCGCGGTGATCAGGTTAATCCCTTCGGAGGCATCGACCACGTGTCCGATGAGGGTAATATCCGGGTCATTTTTTATCTTATCATGGTCTGTCAGGGCCACCGTAAACAGCAACTCATAATCCTCCCCACCGTTGAGTGCCGCAACCAACGGATTGATCTGAAGTTCTTCTGCAAACTTCTTTGTCTGGCGATCCAGAGGTATCCGGTCTTCGTAGATCCGGCATCCCACGCGGGAAGCTTTGCAGATATGCATGATTTCTGACGATAACCCGTCCGAAATGTCGATCATCGACGTTGGCCGGAGATCCAGCGACCGGAACGTCTGAATCAGATCTCCCCGGGCTTCGGGCTTCAACTGCCGCCCCAGAATATAATCATAACCCTGGAGTTGAGGCTGCACGTTCGGGTTTACTTTGTAGACTTCGTTCTCCCGTTCCAGAAGCTGCAAACCCATATAGGCCCCCCCTAGGTCGCCCGATACACAAATCAGATCGTTTACCCGGGCGCCGCTCCGGTAAACAGCCTTGCCCTTTTCAACTTCCCCGATGGCCGTCACGCTGATCACCAACCCGGTCACCGAACTGGTTGTATCACCGCCGATCAAATCCACACCGTATCGATCGCAGGCCAGTTGAATGCCTTCGTAAAGCGCTTCAAGCGCTTCCACGGAGAGCTTTCCGGAAATGGCGAGCGAAACCGTAACCTGCCGGGGATCAGCATTCATGGCGAATATATCCGACAGGTTCACCATCACCGATTTGTATCCCAGATGCTTCATGGGAACATACATCAGGTTAAAGTGAATCCCTTCAACGAGCAAATCTGTGGTCACTACCACCTGTTTGTCCGGGTATTCCAGAACAGCCGCGTCGTCTCCAATTCCTTTGACGGTCGCCGGGTTTTTCAGGATAATACCCTTTGTTAAATGTTCAATAAGACCAAATTCCCCTAATTCGGAAACCAGAGTCGTTTTCTTTTGATGATCCATTTTTTAAAATTCAGACATTAAGGTGTGAAATATCCTTTTCAGACTGTAAAAATAGCGTTACTTCATTATCTTTGCAATTTAATTTAAACAGAGGGAGTGGATGTTTGTTACAGGGAGTGGGAGGGGTGTGTTTTGAGCATTTAAGAACAAGTAAGAAGCGATGACGGAACAAGATAGAATATTGGAAGAAGTCACCTCCGGTGAATATAAGTTCGGTTTCGTGTCAGATTTTGAAGCCGACACGATTCCTAAAGGATTGGATGAAGCGGTGATCCGGACCATTTCGGCCAAGAAGGGGGAGCCGGAGTTTTTGCTTCAGTTTCGCCTGGAAGCGTTTCGGGGATGGGAAAAAATGAAAATGCCGGATTGGCCTTATCTGCGGATACCGGAGATTAACTATCAGGATATTAGTTATTATTCGGCTCCCCGGAAAAACCCAAAGTACAAGAGTCTGGACGAGGTCGATCCGGAGTTGCTGGAGACCTTCAGCAAGCTGGGCATCCCGCTCGACGAGCAAAAAATCCTGGCCGGCGTGGCCGTTGATGCGGTGATCGACAGCGTTTCGGTGAAGACGACCTTCAAGGAAACCCTGGCCGAAAAAGGGATCATTTTTTGTTCTTTCAGCGAAGCGGTCAGGGAGCATCCCGATCTGGTTCAGAAATACCTGGGCACATCGGTACCGCCATCCGACAATTATTTCGCGGCCTTGAATTCGGCGGTTTTCTCCGACGGTTCATTTTGTTACGTGCCCAAAGGTGTTCGCTGTCCGATGGAGTTGTCCACTTATTTCAGGATCAACGCGGCGGGCACCGGGCAGTTTGAGCGGACGCTGATCGTGGCCGACGACGACAGTTACGTGAGTTACCTGGAGGGATGTACGGCTCCGCAACGGGATGAAAACCAGCTTCATGCCGCGGTGGTTGAAATTATCGCGCTCGACCGGGCGGAGGTGAAGTATTCGACCGTGCAGAACTGGTACCCGGGCGACAAGCAAGGCAAGGGGGGCATCTACAATTTCGTGACCAAGCGCGGCATTTGCAAAGGTGTCGCTTCCAAGATCAGTTGGACCCAGGTGGAAACCGGCTCAGCCATCACCTGGAAATACCCGAGTTGCGTGTTGATGGGGGATCATTCGGTGGGTGAATTTAATTCAGTGGCCGTCACCAATCATTTTCAGCAGGCCGATACCGGCACCAAGATGATCCACATCGGTAAAAACACGAAAAGCACGATCATCTCGAAGGGTATCTCCGCCGGGAAGAGCGATAATTCTTACCGGGGATTGGTGAAAGTATTGCCGGGAGCCGTTCATTCCCGGAATTTTTCGCAGTGTGATTCCCTGTTGCTGAGCCCGACGTGCGGCGCGCATACTTTTCCGTATATCGACGTTCGGAATAAAAGCTCGGTGGTGGAACACGAGGCTACCACTTCAAAAATAGGGGAAGACCAGATCTTTTATTGCAACCAGCGTGGCATTTCCACCCAGGACGCCATCGGGATGATCGTGAACGGGTATGCCCGCGAAGTGCTGAACAAGCTTCCGATGGAGTTTGCAGTTGAAGCACAGAAACTTCTGCAGATCAGCCTGGAAGGAAGTGTGGGATAATTTGTGAATGGGGTTTTATTCTTGATTATTGAGGAACGGTTGCATGATTCGCCTGCAACCTCGAACTTTGAACTTTGAACTTTGAACAGATAAATATGCTCACAATAAAAAATTTAAGGGTTTCAGTAGAGGGTATGGAAATTCTGAAAGGGATCAACCTCAGCGTGAAGCCTGGTGAGGTCCATGCGATCATGGGGCCAAACGGCTCCGGGAAGAGCACCCTGGGAAATGTGCTGGCCGGCAGGGAAGATTATGAAGTGACGGAAGGGGATGTCGGGTTTATGGGTGAAGACCTGCTCGAAATGGCCCCGGAAGACCGCGCCCGCAAGGGACTCTTCCTGAGTTTCCAGTACCCGGTCGAAATACCGGGTGTGCCGATGGTTAACTTTCTGAAGACCTCGGTGAATGAACACCGGAAGTACAAAGGACTGGCGCCGTTGACGGCGTCGGAGTTCCTGAAACTGATGCGGGAGAAGAAAGAATTGCTGCATCTGGATTCGCAGCTCACAAACAGGTCGGTGAACGAAGGATTTTCGGGAGGTGAGAAAAAGAAAAATGAAATCTTCCAGATGGCGATGCTGGAGCCGAAGCTGGCGATCCTGGATGAAACCGACTCCGGACTGGACATTGATGCCCTGAAGATCGTGGCCGAAGGCGTCAACGCGCTGAGGGACCCCCTCCATTCGGTCATTGTCATCACCCATTATCAGCGACTGCTCGATTACATCATCCCTGATTTTGTACACGTGCTGTATCAGGGTCGGATCGTAAAATCGGCGGGGAAGGAGCTGGCGTTGGAGTTGGAAGAGAAGGGATACGACTGGATCAAAAAGGAGCTTGTGTGATGACGCAACCTGTGATAAATAGTCAGATACCTGTCACCGAAAAATATGTGGCGCTTTTTCACGCGAACAGGAGCGTGTTGGAGCAGGGTTCTTCGCCGCTGCTGAACCGCATGAGGGAGACAGCCGTGAAACGCTTCGCACGAAGCGGGGTTCCCGATTCCGGGAACGAGAATTACAAATATACCGATCTTCAGCCGGTTTTTGACCGCGATTATCACCCTGCGATTCGTTACCGGAACCCGGACATGGATTTAAACCATGTTTTTCGTTGCGATGTGCCTCTTTTGGATACCCACACCATTTTTTTGGTAAATGGTTGGTATTATGAGGGAAATCAGAAGCCGGAAGGACTTCCTGCCGGAACCATCATTGGCAGTATCCGGCAGATTGCCAACGAAAAACCTGAATTGCTTCAGCATTGTTTAAACGGGTTGGCGGGCCTTTCAGATGATCCGATGGTGGCGCTGAATACAGCCTTCGCGCAGGACGGTTTTTTTCTCTATGTTCCTGACCATGTAGTCCTGGAGAAACCGGTTCAGGTGGTTAACCTGCTGAGCGGACAGGAACCTGTATTTACGACCCAGCGCAATCTGATCATGGTGGGCGAATACAGTCAGGCGCAGGTCATCTTTTGCGATCACACCTGGGATGTCTGTGATATGGTGTCGAACAGCGTCACGGAGATTTTCGTGGGGCGCCATGCGGTGACCGATTTTTATGTGGTGCAAAACCAGAACAATCAGGCCAATTCGGTGAACTCCGCGTTTGTGAAACAGGAGGGGCATTCGAATCTGTTGACCTGCGTGGCAACCCTGCATGGCGGACTGATCCGCAATAACCTGCACGTGAACATGGATGGCGGGCATGCGGAAGCTCATTTGTACGGGATGTCATTTACCGACAAGAAACAGCATATTGACAATTTTACCAGTGTCGGACATAACAAGCCAAATTGTTTGAGCAACCAGCTTTATAAGAATGTGCTGGATGAGGATTCAGCCGGGGCTTTTTCGGGAAGGATTCATGTGGCGCGCGATGCCCAAAAGACGAACGCCTTTCAGCGAAATAACAACGTACTGCTGACCGACAAGGCGAAGATGCATACCAAGCCTCAACTGATTATCGATGCCGACGATGTGAAGTGCAGCCATGGGGCTACGGTGGGACAGATTGACGAAGAGGCGCTTTTCTACCTGCGTGCCCGGGGAATCGGGGAAACCGATGCCCGGCTGATGCTGATGAACGCGTTCGCGCATGAGGTGATCCGGGAAATCCGGATTGAGCCGCTGAGAGACCGGATCGACGAACTCGTGGACAAACGGCTGCGCGGCGAACTTGCCCGGTGCCATTCCTGCGGTCAAAATGAATCATTCTGACGCCGTGGAAGGAGGGGCGGCGAAGCGATCGTTTGCGGTCTTCGTGCCGGCAAACAAAAAGAAAACTTACTGAAATCCTCCATGTTGAAAGAAACGATGATGACGTTCGATACAGCCCGTATTCGCAAGGATTTTCCAATCCTTGAACAACAGGTTTACAACAAACCCCTGGTCTATCTCGACAGTGCAGCTTCTTCCCAAAAGACGCTGACTGTCCTGAAGAAAGAAGAACAACTGCACCTGGAATATTACGGGAATATCCACCGGGGTGCGCATTATATGGCCGATAAAGCCACTGCCGATTTTGAGGCGGTCCGCGACGAGGTCAAAGCGTTCATTCACGCGTCGCGGCGCGAAGAGATCATCTTCACCAAAGGAGCTACTGAGGGTATTAACCTGGTCGCCTTTTCATTTGGGGAGGCGTTTGTCCGGGCAGGCGACGAGATCATCATCTCGGAAATGGAACACCATTCGAACATCGTACCCTGGCAGATGATGGCAGCCCGGAAGGGAGCCGTGATAAAGGTTCTTCCTTTTGACGACGACGGACGGCTGCAAACCGAAAAGCTGGACAAACTGATCTCCGGGAACACGAAACTGATTGCCGTTACCCATGTTTCCAACACACTGGGAACCATAAACCCGGTGAAGGCGATCACCGCAAAGGCGCATCAACACGGGATCCCGGTGATGGTCGATGGCGCGCAGGCCGTGATGCACCTCGCAGTGGACGTGCAGGACCTGGATGCCGATTTTTATGTCTTTTCGGCGCACAAGATGTACGGCCCCAACGGGGTGGGGATCCTTTACGGAAAGGAGGAGTGGCTTGAACGGATGCCTCCTTATCAGGGTGGCGGAGAAATGATCGGGGAAGTGAAGTTCGAAGGAACCACGTACCAGACAGCCCCCTATAAATTTGAAGCGGGCACACCAAATATCAACGGGGTGATCGCCTTTGGCGAAGCAGTCAGGTATCTTCAGCAATTTAACATGGACGACGTACATCGGCATGAGTCGGAATTGCTGGCCTGTTGTACGCGAAGGATGATGAACATCCCGGGAATGAGGATCTATGGCACCCGGCCTGAAAAATCGGGCGTGATCACCTTTAACGTGGAAGGCGTTCACCCGTATGACCTGGGCGTGATGCTCGACAAAACGGGCGTGGCTGCCCGCTCGGGCCGGATGTGTGCGGACCCGGTGATGGACCACTACCAGATCCCTGCCGCAGTCCGCATTTCCTTCGCCGTCTACAATACGTTGGACGAGATCGACCGGTTTATTGAAGCCCTCACCAGGGTTATCGCATTATTCAAATAAATCTACTGTCCGGATTTTTTGCGCTCCTTTTCCGGTTTTTTCCTGCGGATACCGCTCACAAGGTAACCCATCAGGGCCCCGTAAAGCGAAGAGGTATGCCAGTTCGTTGGAATAATTAAAAATACGGTTATTCAATGAAGATCATGATCTGATGATGCATTTCGTTAAAAAAAATTGCATTTTTGCAGTTCTAAAAGAAGAAAAATGACGATCGAGGCCAAACAGCAAGCGATTATTGAAGATTTCTCGGTTTTCGAGGACTGGATGGACAAATACAGTTTTCTGATTGAACTGGGGAACAGTCTGGAGCCGCTGGACCCGAAGCTGAAGAACGATCAGCATTTGATCAAAGGCTGCCAGTCG
Organism: uncultured Prolixibacteraceae bacterium; assembly: GCA_964486235.1. GTDB lineage: Bacteria > Bacteroidota > Bacteroidia > Bacteroidales > Prolixibacteraceae > JBCFBK01. The sequence goes on from CAZANK010000065.1 coordinate 9,360, forward strand.
CGGGTTTGGCTGGTGTCTGAGGTCAGGGACGGGAAGATTTATTTTCAGGGAGAGAGCGATGCGGTAATCGTGAAGGGATTGGTCGCGCTGTTGCTGAGGGTCGTCTCCGGACACACGCCCGGCGAGATCATGGAAAGTGACCTGCATTTTGTGGATGACATCGGATTGAAACAGCATTTGTCGCCAACCCGCTCCAACGGACTGGTCGCCATGATCAAACAAATTAAGCTTTACGCTGTTGCTTATAACAGGATCGCAAGTTAGGAGAGATGGATGCAAGAATAGACCAGATAATTGAAAGGCTGAAAGAAGTTTATGATCCGGAAATTCCGGTTAATATATACGATTTGGGATTGATCTATAACGTGGATGTCGACGGGGACGACAGGGCCAACATCGTGATGACCCTGACCGCCCCGGGATGCCCGGTCGCCGACATGCTGGTTGATGATGTCAGGCAGGCGGCCCTTTCGGTGGAAGGGGTAGCGGGTGCGGAAGTCGATCTGACTTTTGAGCCGCCGTGGGACAAGTCCATGATGAGTGAAGAAGCCCGGCTGGAGTTGGGGTTTTTCTGAAGACTCCCGATGGTTTTTTCCCTGCCATTGAAAAGAGTCCCTTCAGGACTCCCGGGCCGGTACGGCCAAAAGGCGTTTATGAAATAAACTGTGAACACCAGCGAACGAAAGATTAAGCAAAAGGCCATTGATCTCGGATTTCTGGCCTGCGGAATTTCCCGTGCGGCGTTTTTGGGGCAGGAGAAGAACCGTCTCGAAAGCTGGCTGGCGAAAGGAATGCACGGTGAGATGGGTTACATGGCGCGGAACCTTGAAAAGCGGCTCGACCCCCGCATGTTGGTCGACGGCGCTAAATCGGTCGTATCGGTATTGCTGAATTATTATCCGCTCCAAAGACAGGTTGACCCCGAAGCGCCGGTACTTTCCAAATACGCATACGGGAAAGACTATCACCTGGTCTTGAAGAACAAGCTGAAGACGTTGCTCCGGTTTATCCGGGAGGAGGTGGCTCCCTGCAGGGGGAGGGCCTTTACCGACTCGGCGCCGGTGCTTGACAAAGCATGGGCAGTCCGCGCCGGACTGGGATGGATTGGGAAAAATACCAACCTGATCTCCGTGGGGCACGGGAGCTTCTTTTTCGTCGGGGAACTGATCCTCGACCTGGAACTGGAACCCGATGAGAAGATCGTCAGGAACCATTGCGGGAATTGCACCCGGTGCATCGATGCCTGTCCGACCCATGCCATTGTGGCGCCTTATGTGATCGACGCCCGCAAATGCATTTCCTACCAGACGATTGAACTGAAGGGGGAGCTGGACGAGTCATTAAAGGGAAAGTTTCGCGACCGGATATTTGGATGCGACATCTGCCAGGATGTGTGTCCCTGGAACCTCCAATCGGAGCCTCACCAGGAACCTGATTTTGAACCTGATCCGGGATTGATGAAGCTGGGCAGAAAAGACTGGCTGGAAATGGATCAATCCCGTTTTGACGAGTTGTTCAGGAATTCGGCCGTCAGGCGGACCAACTATTCCGGACTGAAACGCAACCTGCGTTTTTTATCCGGGGCAGACCAGGAAGAGGCGTAGCCGGCTTTCATTCCCGTGTGTGCCGGAAACTTCTGTCCGCCCTTTTCATTTTGGTGAAAGTGAATGCTTCGATGAAGCGAATGCAAACAAACGTTTGCGCTTTGCGGAGCGGAAGACGCAAGTGACTAATCCAGCCGGTCCGTGATCGTTTTGAGCAAATCCTGACGGATGGCGGGGAGATCGTCGCCCGAGAAGCCGATGATGTAGTTGCCCTTCCAACTCAGGCGGATGCTCCCGTTAAAAGGATCTTCAATCCGATAATCCCCTTCCTTCAGATCGCCCGGGTCCATTTTGAGAAGTTCATGGTACTTTCTAATGATTTCCGCGGCTTCCCCGGGTGTTTTTCTTTCCATGACAAAAAGCGTCAACTGGCCATCGCCGGTCTTGTAGGTTGCCCGGAAGGCGCTTCCCAGAAATTCATAACCCATGTAGGTGTCAGGAATGAACTGGCAGGAATTCGGGACCAGGTTTTGCGTCGGTATGCGCTGAACGATAAGGGGAAGTTCGGGCTTTTCTTCCAGGCTGGGTGCGAAACTTTTCGCGGTGGAAAGAAGGACTCCGCTTCCCGCATCCGGCTCGCGAAAGGAGAACAGCTTCACGTAGTATTTGCCAGTCACAAAATTCAGGATACTCTCTTCGAAATACCCTTGTGCGCCGATGGCCGAAACGTTCGCCCCGTTGGGCCTTTCCATGCTGTAAATCCCGTACGCGTGAACCGGATC